>JBDKGG010000073.1:0-63486 GCA_039798325.1 Bacteroidota bacterium | reverse complement strand
ACACGCGATCACCAGGTTTGGGCTGAGCCCCTAATGAATTATTCAACCACGCCAAACCAGCAGTCACATTGGCGTGTGTCGCCTGCTCATTCAATAACAATTTGATGTGATTCTCTGGGACCTTGCCCCCTGCGTTGGATCGCAAAAATTCAAAAAACAACAAGGCATCTTCTTCTGCAAAATTCAATGGCTTGACATAGGGATAATCACTCACACCAACGATCAAGGCATATGAAGCTCCAATGGATACTGTTCTCGAAGGATTGTCCGAAGACTCCACAACTCCTTTGGTGGTTTGCGAGAAAACCCTTCCATGCAAAAGGAATATAAAGAGTGTCAACACTCTAGCGCAGCATCTTATCAGCATAGTTGTGCCAAGTTAATGCTAAAATTCCAACAATGCCGATACTCCATTTGGAGTAATTGCTCAAAAAAATTACCGCGCTGTATTGTAAACCGCCATCGCCACTACCTTGCCAACCGCCTCCAAGGTCTGCGGATCAATGTTGCTCAGATTGTCTTCCAAGGTGTGGTGAAACGAACCAAACTCAAAGCCGCCCATGCCCATGGCAACAGTATTGGGTCGCATGTCGATGATGTCTATTGAACGAACTCCTCCTTGATTCATGTATACGTGATCATCCGTGATGCCACCGATTTCTTCATTCACAAACAAATGTCCGTAGCCCATCTTCTGCGCATGGGCCCATACCCAATTCATCACATCACCCGCTGCGGCCATGGAGGTGCCCTCCTTGTTGAAGCGCGCGTTCTTTCCTCCTACCATGTCCAATAATATTCCATACTTCGCTTGATAATTGGCTCTGTGTGGCTGAGCTGCCCAATGCTGCGATCCCAAGCACCACGTGGCATTGGAAGCCTGAGCATTCATGTCTGACCACTCCGGAGCTCCTTGGTCCTCGTTGTCAAAAAAGACCAAATCCACTCCTACTTCTGGCGACTTGATTTGAATTAATCTGGCCATCTCCAACAAGACCGCTACCCCACTCGCTCCGTCATTGGCTCCGTCTATCGGCTTTTTCTGATTGGCCTTGGTGACGTCTTTATCTGCTGCAAACCTTGAATCCCAATGGGCTGCCAACATCACCCGAACTTTCTTGTCTTTATTGAATTCAGCGATGATATTTCTTACCGGCGTTGCGTCACCATTCCAAGCGGTCATCTTGGTGTATTGTATGTCCACAGCAGCTCCGCGCTTCTTGCATTCGGATACAATCCAATCCAAACAAGCGCCATGCGCCTTACTTCCCGGCACACGTGGACCAAAATCCACTTGTTCCTTCAGGTATTCCATCGCTGAATCCACCGAGAATGCCGGCGGTTGAACCAAGGCTACCTCCTCTTTAGGCGGATTACCCTGTTGTACTTTGCTACCACCTCCACCCTTTGGCAGAAATTGCAATACGACCCAAAACACAATCAAAGCCAACAATATGATGGCTACTATTTTATTTCTTTTCATATGTCCATTCACCACCATCCTTGGTGTCCTTTAAAACAATATTTCTTGATGAAAACGCATCACGCAACATATCTGATGTCGCATAATCTTTTTTCTCTTTCAGTCCTTTTCTCACTTCAAAAACCGCGTCCATCATGATGTTGGGAAGCTCAGCATTGCCTTCTGAAATTGGCGTTTGCAATCCCATCACATCCAACAAGAAATGGGTCATGATTTTTTTCAATTGCGATAGCTGATCTGAAGTCAAAGCTTGTTGTCCGTTTTTACAACCATTGATCAAACGAACCGCTTCAAACAATTCCGCAATCAAAATGGGCGTATTAAAATCATCTCCCATCGCGGCGTAGCATCTGGCTTCCAAAGCATCGGTATCCGCATCACTTTGGGCTGATGGTTTGCACTCATCAATGGCCATGTAGGCTGCCATCATGCGCTCATATCCTTTCTCCGCTGCGCTCAACGCTTCATTGCTAAAGTCCAGTGTCGAACGGTAATGGGCCTGCATCATGAAAAAGCGCACCACTTGTGGTCCAAATCCTTTTTCCAATAATGGATGATCCCCTGCAAACAATTCATGGGGTAAGAATGAGTTGCCCAACGACTTGGACATCTTCTGCCCATTCACGGTCAACATGTTGCTGTGCATCCAATACTTCACTGGGCCTTTTCCACAGCAAGCTGTGTTTTGAGCGATTTCCGATTCATGGTGTGGGAACTTCAAGTCCATTCCTCCTCCGTGAATGTCAAACTGCTCACCCAGGTATTTGGTGCTCATGGCTGAACACTCCAAGTGCCATCCTGGAAATCCTTCTCCCCAAGGGGAAGGCCAACGCATGATGTGTTCTGGTGATGCTGCTTTCCACAAAGCAAAATCAGCAAAGAATTTCTTCTCGTCCTGACCATCCAATGTTCTTGTATTCTCATACAACTCCTCCACATTTCTTCCGCTCAATTCTCCATAAGGATATTTGGCTCGATACGCCTGGACATCAAAATAAATGCTGCCATTGACCTCATACGCGAAACCTTGATCCAAAATCTTTTTGATCATCTCAATCTGCTCAATCATGTGACCCGTTGCAGTGGGCTCAATGCTCGGCGAATGGTTATTAAAAACGCGCATCATTTCATGGAAGTAATTGGTGTACTTCTGGACAATTTCCATGGGCTCCAATTGCTCCAATCGGGCTTGCTGACCAATGCGATCCACCCCCTCGTCAAAGGTGGAAGTGATGTGTCCCACATCGGTGATGTTGCGAACATAACGCACCTTGTAACCCAGGTGGGTCAGGTAACGATAAACCACATCAAAAAACATAAAGGTTCTGCAATTGCCCAAATGCACATTGGCATATACCGTTGGACCACAAACGTAAAGACCTACGTGAGGGGCATTCAATGGTTGAAACAAATCCTTGTTTCGTGTAAGGCTATTGTAGATGTATAATTCCTTGCTCATATCGCACTAAATCTTCTTTTTTATTTCTTCCAACATCTTGGCTACCAATGTTGGCGTATCGTACTCTGCCTTCCAATCCCAATCGCGCTGCGCCAAGCTATCATCAATGGAACCCGGCCAAGAATCCGCGATGGCTTGTCTGAAATCAGGCGCATATTGCGTTGTAAAAGAAGGCAAATATTTTTGAATCTCTGCCGTCAGTGAGGCCGGCGTGAAAGACATTCCTGCCAGGTTGTAAGCTCCTCCGACAGTCAAACGCGAGGGATCAGCCTGCATCAATTGGACAGTAGCTTGTATCGCATCGCTCATCATCATCATGGGCAATGCGGTTTCCGCGGACAAGAAGCAAGTGTAACTTCCTTCTTGCAGCGCTTTGTAAAATATGTCCACCGCATAATCTGTTGTTCCACCACCGGGAGCACTCTTGTAACCAATCAAACCAGGATAGCGAATGCTCCGCACATCAACCTGAAACTTTTGGTGGTAGTAATCGCACCAACGCTCTCCTGCCAATTTGCTAATGCCATACACTGTATTGGGATCCATGATGGTGTCCTGCGGTGTCATCACTCTGGGAGTAGATGGACCAAAAACAGCAATGGAGCTGGGCCAATACACCTTGTTCAAAATGCCCTCCTTGGCCATGTCCAAAACATAGAACAATCCGTTCATGTTTAACTCCCAGGCAAAAGCAGGATTTTTTTCTGCCGTAGCTGAAAGCAAAGCGGCCAATAAATAGACTTGATTGATGTTGTGTTTTTTGACAACGGAGTGCAATCCTTCTTTGTCCAAAATATTCAACACCTCGTAAGGTCCTTCCAAAAGAATGGGGTCTACATCCGTCGTTGCTTTAACATCAGAAGCGACAACAGCATCCACTCCATATTCAGCGCGCAATCGTTCCGTCAACTCAATGCCAATCTGACCCGATGCGCCGATGATTAAAATCTTCTCGTTCATTGCGAATAAATCTTGTTCAAACTTACAACACAGCGCCCAATTATTGGGGCAATTTCTTTAACCATTCTACAATCTCTGTCAAGCTTTCTGGACTAAAACTTTCCTCTAACTGCGCATACTCACTGACTTTACCCGTCTCAGAATATTGAAAAAGATGATTGTGATTGGACATGATCACCACATCATGTTTTATTCCTCTGTCGCTCAGGGCTTGAGCGATGGCCTTTGTATTGACTTGTGCATTGACTTGCCAATCCAGGTCACCATTCATGATCAATGTTGGGCATTGTACTTTTTGCCAATTGATTTGCGGATCATGGGCAATGAAAAAACGCATCCAATCGGTATTGAACTGTTGATTGTATTGATCAAACAAATCCTCCCCCTCAATGGTGGCCTCATTGTGATCATCTGGACTGTCTGTAACGACCTTATTGCGAATACCTGCGGCAACTTCCGCGGAGTCCTTGGAGTGGATAATCACCTCGCACAATCCACGCACAAAATCAGCATCCACCAATGCATCTTCTTTCTTCTTTCCTTCAGCAATGCTGATCTCCGCGCTCTGCTTGACCAATACTTCTTGACCACTCACACCTGGACCAGCCAACGAAACAATGCAATACACCTCCTCGGGATGCGCCGCGGCCACCATCGGCGCCACCATTCCCCCTTCACTGTGGCCCAATAAACCCACGCGATTGGGATTGATTTTGGCATGCAAACGTGCAGTTAACAGCGCGCGGTAGGCATCATCTGCAAAATCCGCCGAAGTAGCATGTTCAAAATCCCCTGTTGATTTGCCTACTCCACGCTCATCATACCGAAAAGTGGCCCAACCTTTTTGCGCCAATTCGTGGGCGATCACTGCAAAGGGCTTATGTCCCATCAAGCTTTCATCTCTGTCCTGCGGACCGCTGCCTGTAATCATCACCAAGCAAGGAAAAGGTCCCTCGCCATTGGGAATACTCAAAGTACCTTGCATGGAAATGGAATTTCCTTTTGTATCAAAAGACAAAAAATCAATCACCTCGGTTGGGTAAGGAAAAGGAGGAACCGGTGTTTGTGGTTTTTGTTTGACGGCAACTGGATTTTCCTCCACAATGGGTTGATGATACCAGTCCAATGAAAGTTCAAAACCGGATTGTTTAAACCTCCCTTTGATGCATTGACAATCTTGGTTGAATTCGCCATCGTATTGGGCCTTTATCCTTGGGATTTCCCAATGAATTTTCCCCTTCTTCACTTCATGAACTTCCATCGCCAAGGGCTTTTGCGTCTGTTCTTTGCTATACATCAAATACTGCCCGTCCTGATTCACATTCCAGTGCATTTCTAGTGGAAATGATGATCCTGAAAGGTCCAGTTTGGCATACCAAATTCCCTCCCAATCTTGGGCAAACAGCATCCCGTAACATTGGAAGAAAATGAAAACAAAAAAAGTGCGCTTCATTTGACAAAGATGCACAATTCCTTGTAGTAGATTCGCATCGTGAATAAGATTCAAGATCTATCGATATCAGAATTTGATTACTCGTTACCCGATGACCGCATTGCCGTTCATCCACTTGCTAATAGAAGTGACAGTAAGTTGTTGTATTATAAAAACGGAGTCATCTCCCATTTGAATTTCAGGGATATTGTTGACTTGTTTGAACCCAATGATTTTTGGGTGGTCAACAATACCAAGGTCATTCCAGCTCGAATACATTTTCAAAAATCCACAGGAGGAATCATCGAGATTTTCTGTTTGGAACCACTGGACATGGATTACACCACTGCGCTCACTTCGCGCAACCATTGCACCTGGAATTGTTTTGTGGGTGGTGCCAAGAAATGGAAAGAAGGGTCTTTGTTCAAATCCTACTCCATCCATGGACAAGAAGGAACTGTCGAAGTAGTCTGTTTGCACCGCGGAGACCAAGGCTTCGTTATTGAGTGGAAATGGAACGTAGGACAATTTAGTGAGGTCTTGGATGCCATTGGTGAATTGCCGATACCGCCTTATTTGAACCGAGAAACGGAAGAAGAAGATTATGACCGCTACCAGACACTCTTTGCCCAATGGGAAGGCTCTGTGGCTGCACCTACCGCTTCCTTGCATTTTGATCAAGGAGTGATTCAAAGCCTCTTGAAAAAAGGCATTACGCAAGGTCAGCTCACCTTGCACGTTGGAGCGGGAACGTTCAAGCCTGTCAGTGCAGATACACTGAGCAAGCACGAAATGCACGCGGAGTATTTTGAAGTATCCAAGGACTTTATCGGGCAGTGGATGACGAAATTAAAAAATGGTCAGCGCACCATTGCTGTAGGCACAACCGCCTTGCGCACTCTGGAAAGCTTATACTGGCTGGGCAATGAGCGCGTCAAACCAGATGACCATGGATTGTTTCATTTGGGCCAATGGAGTCCTTATCAAGAAAAGCCAGAAAACAGTCTTATCGAGAACCTGGAATATTTGTATCAAAAATCAACAGAGCTTGGCCTTGATGTGATTGCTGGCACAACGCAAATCATCATTGGACCTGGTTACACCATTAAAACCATTCAAGCATTAATCACCAATTTCCACCAACCCAAGAGCACCCTATTATTGCTGGTGCACGCCATTGTTGGGGAGGATTGGAAAAAGATTTATCAATCGGCTTTGGACAATCACTACCGCTTTCTGAGTTACGGGGATAGTTCGTGGTTGAGCACTTCACAAGACCCCTACCCCGGATAGTAGCGAAAAGCCCACAGGGACGCTTCGCGTCCCGAGGACTTGTAGCGGATAGCCGGAATGGGTCCAAAAAAAAGGGTCACTTTCGTGACCCTCTTCATTATTCTTCCGTTCAAAGATTAATCATTGATAAAACGACGATCATCGATATCAGCGGCCTCACGGTAGGCACCGAATACACGACCAGCCATTGAAGCTTTTGCATTTTGTTGCAACATGCGCTTCTCATTCTTGTAGCCGTCCATGCTTTGCGCTTCTGTAACGTCTGCTGTTTTTTGGATAACATAAACAGCTCCCTCACCAATGATGGGTTCAGATACCTGACCTTTTGCAATTCCGAAACATTTTCCGACCAAAGCAAATTCTTGCTCACCCACGCCGGCCTCTGGCAAATTGGTATTTCTCCACATCAATTCAGAATGCTTGACCATCGTCTGATTACCAGAAGCGATGGCTTGCAATGAAGACCCCTTCATTTTCTCAGCCAACATGGTTCCTTTCTTTTCTTTGATCACTTTGATCTTCATGGCTTCCTTCACGTTTTCAAAAGCAGGAACGCCACGCTCTCTGATTTCGGTCAATACCGCAACCACCCAGTTGTTCTCTACCAAGAAAGGTTGTGAAATCTCATTGATCTCAGCACCATAAGCCCAAGATACGATCGACTCCGCCTTTGGAATACCTGAAACGCTTTGGGCATTGGGCATAATCATGGGAGCCGAAATGATGGTTGCATTGGGATACAATGTCTTCACTTGCGCACGGAAAGAAGCTGTATCCTTGGCGTTGATGGTCAACTCACGCATTTTATTGAATGCCTCTTTGCGGGTACCGGGACTAGGCTCTTGTGATTGATCAACCACCGCGATATACGTATTCAATTTGGGCGCATTCTTTTTGGTAACTTCCACAACGTGGTATCCAAACTGGGTCTTTACCACTTGCAATTGACCAACGGTTCCATTGAAGCAAGGCTTCTCAAAATCAGCAACCATCGCACCACGTGCAAACATTCCCAAATCACCACCTTTGTCTTTGGTACCATCTGAACCAAATTGCTTGGCCATTTCAGCGAAATTCTTCTTGGCCTTGATGACATTCATGATAGAATCTGCCTTGGCCTTGCCTTTTGGAGATTGATCTTGGATCAAAATGTGACGGGCTTGAACACTGTCAATCTCTGATACACGCTTCGAAATTTTCACCAACTTCATTGAACCAGCATCAGCAAAAGGACCAATTACCTTACCTATAGAATCATTCAATATTTGACCATTGAATGGCTCCATCATGGAACCCGATACATACTTTACCTTAGCCATGCCTGGAGTAGCAGCAGCGGCAGCAGCAAATGCTGAATCGTTTTTGGCCATTCTAAAATCGCGAACCATCCCATCCATCTTGGTTTTGATGGTGGCCAAATCTTGCTCAGTGGCTTGAATGGCGATACTCACATACTCCAAGCTTCTGCTGCGCTCTTGTTTGTATTCACGGTCTGCCTTGTGCTTGTTGTAATAAGAACGAATATCATCCTCAGTCACTGCAACCGTTGAGTCAGGAATTTCCATGTACGTTTTGGCAACAAAATCTACAGCCGTTTTGGATGAACCCGCTTTGAAAGCCCACTTCGCATCCAAATTATTGGCATACGCACCCAACTTGATCATGTTGTCATATTTCTCTTTTTTACGCTTGTAGCGAACAAACTCTTTCCACATCTCCGCCTTCTCCATGGTCCAAGTTGGATCACGTGGATCAAAGGTCTCAAAGCGTTGACGCATTTGCTCCTTCATTGAAGTGGAATCTTTTCCACCATAAATGGTGCTTTTTACAAATGGTGAAAGATGTGCACCAAACAACACTTCGTCCAACTCTTCGTCAGATACTTCGATGTCCATTGCGCTCAACTCATCAGCATACAAACGCTCTTCTGTCAAGGTATTCCAAGTGTCATTGGACAATGCACTCTCATTTGAAGTGTAATTGAACAATACACGTTGCTTCTCAACAGCTTGCTGCCATGCAGCCGCATCAATGGTCTCACCATCAATTTCTCCAGCGTCTTTTGCGCCTTTTCCAAAGAGGGCCATCACCGCATCATAAGGAATCAAATAGCCGACAATTCCGATACCCACCATAACGAGTACCAACCATCCTTGCCTTCTAATTTTCTCAATCATTGCCATAACAAAACATTTTTAAGGTTTGCGAATATCGTAAAAAAAAGGTAGAAACCGAACAAAAATTCGCCCTTCTGTTCCTAATCATTAAAAATTCCTTCCACCCCCATTCCAAAAAGGGCAAAATCATAAGCGACAGGGTCCTTTGGACGCCATTTCCTCAGCACCTCATCCAATTCTTGAACGGCTTTCCAATCGTCTTGCTTTCGCACCAAAATACCCAATTTTCTCGCAATATTTCCGGTGTGAACATCCAAAGGAAGAGACAACTGAGCCATCGAAATATTGTTCCATATACCAAAATCCACTTTCCTTTCATCCTGGCGCACCATCCACCGCAAAAACATATTGATGCGCTTGGCGGCTCCATTCTGTGCGGGATTCGCAAGGTGCTTCTCGAATCTTGGCTGATGTTCAAACGACAACATGGCCCCTCGAAAAGCCATGATGCCTTTGCAGGAATCACCTTGGGAAAATCCTTCTAAGAACACCTCTTCCAAAGATGAATATCGCTGATAAATACCCCGTAAAGCAAGGACCAAATCTTCCATATCCGTCCCTTGAAAGGTTCGGTAAATTTTCTTGGACAAGGTCTTGACTTCAGCTGAACTCGCCGATTGAATAAAATCAAAGGGTGAATCATCCATCATCTCCATCCATTGAGAGGCGGTTTGGAGAATGGCCTTTCGGTTGCCCCATGAGATGAGCGCGGTCATCAAACCACTAACCTCAATATCTTTCTTTTTCTTGAAACGATGGGGAATGGAAATGGGGTCCAGCTCAATAAAGGAAAGGCGGTTGTACCGATCCATGGCCTCGTTCAACAATTCCTTTACTTCCCACTCAAGGCTGTCCGACAAAGGCATATTGAATCAAATTGGCTCCCATGCGCAGGGCTTTCTGGCGATTCTCTTCAGTGTCGTTGTGCACTTGCGCATCTTCCCAGCCGTCTCCCAAATCACACTCAAAATCATAAAAACAAACCAGTCTACCCTCCCAAAAAAGCCCCAAACCCTTGGGGTTCTTGCCATCATGCTCGTGAATTTTTGGAAGTCCATTCTTGAATTCAAACTTGCCATGATAAATGGGGTGATCGAATGGTACCTCAATCCACTCCAATTCCGGAAACACTTTCTTCATCTCTCGGCGAACAAACATGTCCATTCCGTAATTGTCTGAAATGTGCAAAAAACCACCCGCCAACAAATAGGTCCTCAAATTCTGTGAATCATCCGATGAAAAAACCACATTGCCGTGTCCTGTCATGTGAACAAAAGGATAATCAAAAATCTCTGAGCTCCCCACGTCTACTTGGGCCACATTCTCATCAATTTTGGTTTGCAGTTGTGCATTCACAAACTTCACCAAATTGGGCAATGATGTAGGATTGGCGTACCAATCCCCACCTCCTTTGTACTTCATGACGGCAATGCGAAACGACCCCGGAGGTGCTATCATCGATGTTGTTATATAAAACAACATGGAAAAAGTGAGAATCAAACGTGTTTTTCGCATGGGGCTAAGTTAGAGATTTTCTGCTTACACCCAGACTTAGCCACAAATCAAACCATAAAATTCCCTGGTCGGAGAGAATGGATTCCGGATGAAATTGAACCGCAAACCAAGGCCTTTCCTTGTGGGCAATGACCATGATATGTCCCTGCTCATCCTTGGCCAAAATGTCCCAGCAATCCGGGAGTTTTTCCGGATTGGCCACCCAAGAATGATAATGCCCAATGGCAACGGGAGTGCTGATGTCCGACCAAATACACCCCAATTGAATTTCATGGATGACGCCCTTTTGACCGTGCAGGGGTGCAGGTAAATTCACTATTTCTCCTCCTGTATGCACCACCAATGATTGAAGACCCAGACACACCCCGAGAACAGGTTTATCTTTGGGTATAACCCCCAACCAATCCATAAGAAATCCAGAATTTTCTGGTAATCCAGGCCCTGGAGAAATCACCACAGCGTCAAAATCCGCCCAAATAGGCATCTCGCCGGCATCGTTCATGACCACCTCTAATTTCACCCCCAACTGTTCCAAATAATGAACGATGTTGTAGGTAAAAGAATCGTAGTTGTCAATTAAAATTATTCGCATCTTGCACTCCAATTGCAAAACTACATGAAAAAGACAGCCATTCATACAACAGGAGCACCCAAACCCATTGCCCCCTACAGCCCCGCCATTCAAGTTGGAAATCTATTGTTCATCTCTGGTCAAATCGCCATGGATCCCATTGCTCAGGTATACGAACCCTTGCCCGTTGAAGAAGAAACGGAGCGTGTGATGCAAAACATTGCCGCTTTGTTGGCGGCGGCCGAGATGAATTGGAATCATGTAGTCAAGGCCAGCATCTTTATGAAGGACATGGCCGACTACGGAAAGATCAATGACGTTTATGGGAAATATGTTGGGGAAATTCCGCCTGCGAGAGAGGCTGTCCAGGTATCGCAGTTGCCCCGTGATTGCAAAGTAGAAATTTCAGTCATTGCGCATTTGGACAGTTTGTAAGTCCTGATGATTTGGGGATCAAAATCCCCAACAATTTTTCTCATTCCTCCAAGTTCTGAATGGGAAAAACATTGTGTAAAGATTTTTTCTGCATCTTTACTGCATGATCATTCAGAAAATCATCCACTACATGAATCCAATGACTTGGTTCAAGAAGTCTAACCACGACACCAACCTCAAGTTCATGCATGGCATCAACCGCATTTCACTCATGATGTTTTTATTGGCTTTGGGAGTAATGCTCTACCGCTATTTATCGCGTTAGGACCATTTGATTTCTTCTCCATGTGCATCAAAATAATGCACTTCTAATAGTTCTGCTGATGTAGAACCTTCGACTTTGATTTTGATTCCGTATTTCTTTTGCCATTGGGTACGGAGTGTCTTCCAGAACCAACCTTGATTGATGTAGGCCTCTACGAGAGGATTCACCACCATCAAAACGTACTTGTGCTTGTACTCTTGGGCCACCATTCTGATTTGGTTTTCCAATTGATCCGTAAACAATACAGAAGCCTCAACAGTTCCCTTACCATGACAACTGGGACACTTCTCTGTGGTCTTAACTTGCGTAACCGGTTTTACCCGTTCTCTGGTAATCTCCACTACACCAAATCGACTAGGCGCTAACACATTGTGCTTGGCCTTATCTGTTTTCATGGCATCGCGCAAGGCATCATGAAGCTTTTTCTGATTGTCCTTGTTCTGCATGTCAATAAAATCGACGCAGATGATACCACCCATGTCCCGCAGACGCAACAAGCGCGCTACTTCCGCAGCACATTCCATGTTGGTTTGCAAGGCATTTTCTTCCTGATCTTTAACCGAAGCCTGCTTGCGGTTTCCGCTGTTCACATCGATGACATGCATCGCCTCTGTGTGCTCAACAATCAAGTAAGCGCCACTTTTCAGGTTGACTTGTTTGGCAAAAGATGATTTGATTTGACGATGAATATTGAACGCATCAAACAAATCATCCACTTTGTGTTCTTTGACAATATCCTTCAACTCGGGCGCATGGGAATCCAAATAAGCTTTCACGGAAGCAGCCAAGCCAGCATCATTGACATGAATGGCGGTAAACTTGTCGCTCAATATATCCCGTAATACCGCAGAAGTCTTGTCCAGTTCACCCAAAATTTTCTGGGGAGCCTTTGCCCTGGGAAGGGTTTTCACCATGTCTTCCCAACGTTTCACCAACTCAGATAAATCTTGATCCAATTCTTGAACCGTGGTCTCCACCGCTTGGGTGCGAATAATCACTCCAAAGTTGGCAGGACGGATGTTTTGAATCAATTTGCGCAAGCGATCGCGCTCTTTGTCATCCTCAATGCGACTGGACAAAGAAACTTTGTTGGAAAAGGGGACCAATACAAGGTATCTACCAGCCAAGGTGATTTCACAAGTAATCCGGGGACCCTTGTTGGAAATCGGTTCCTTGGCTACCTGAACCAAGATCAGATTGGACTGACCTACTTGGTCTTTGATGCCTCCATCCTTGGGAATCTCCGGCAACATTTTGATTGTAGACAAATGACCAGATTGAACTTGACCCGCCAAAACTCCACGAACAAACTGGTTGGTGGTGGCGTAATGCGGACCCAAATCCAAGTAATGTAGGAAAGCATCTCGCTCATGACCTACCTCAACAAAAGCAGCGTTGAGGTGAGGAACCATTTTGCGCACCTTTCCCAAATAGATATCACCCACAGCATAATTCTGCGTAGCATCTTCGTGATGCAACTCCACCAATTGGCGATCTTGCAACACAGCAAGCTGAACCCCTTTGGGTGACTTACTTATAACTAATTCAACATTCACAATTAAACACAATTGGTCAGAGCAGAGAGTATCTGCTCCGACAATGGTATTCACTAAGCGGGGCTAGGCCCCACCAAACTAGCGAACTTTCTTTTTGTGACGATTCTTTCTCAAACGCTTTTTACGCTTGTGAGTAGCCATCTTATGGCGTTTTCTTTTTTTACCGCAAGGCATGTTTTCTAAATTTTAAACGTTAATATTTTATTTCAATTTCTCAATTCTCTCTTTCACACGAACCACTACTGCGGTGTCTGCGGTGTGTCTCAACAATTGAGCATAATACTTTTTTGCTTTCTCATTCTGTCCAACATCCGCCGACGTTTCTCCAGAGAAAAACAAAGCGTAAATATTGGAACTATCTCTCTGCACTGCACTTTCAAACAAAGTCAGCGCCTTCTCCTTCTCTCCCAACTCCTTGTAAACCGCTCCCAAGTCCATATAGGCATTGATGTAATCAGGCTCTAGTCTTAACACTCTTTCAAAGCGAGGAATCGCTTTGTCATACTGTCCTGACTGAACGGCAAATACACCCAACCAATAATGCGCTTCCACATTGTTGGTGTCTTTGGCCACAATCTCGCGCAACATCATAATGCCTTGCATGGGGTTGGGCCCATTGACCAATTCAATGGCCTGCTGCAGCTTGGTCTCTTCTGAAGACATGGCTGGCATGTTTTGTTGCGCTTCGTCTGCACTGGGCTTACGAGGCATCCATAAAAAAAGAACCATTAGCACCAAACCCAGTCCTACAACCAATGCGGGTTTGAGCCATTTTTTATCCATTCTGAGCCACTTTAACTTTCTCCTTCACCGCATCCACAAACTCTTTGGAAGGCTTGAAAGATGGAACATAATGCGCAGGAATGGTTACTGTGGTTTTTGCCAAAATATTTCTTCCCAATTTCTCCGCTCTTCTCTTCACGATAAAGCTTCCAAATCCTCTCAAATAAACATTCTCACCTTTTTCCATCGAGTTCTTGAGAGTGGTCATAAATCCTTCCACAATCGCCAACACATCATTCTTGTCTATCCCAGTTTTGTTGGAAATCTCTGTCACTATATCTGCTTTCGTCATCGTTTCTTTCTAAAAAGGTGAATATCAGTTTTTTTAGGGGTTGCAAATATATGTATAGTTTACCAATTTTTGTATCGACTTTTGTGAAAATGAAAAAAACAGCCATTCCGTCCTTTGTTCAGCACGTCATTCCTTGGTATTTGGACAACAAAAGACCTCTTCCATGGCGAGATACAAAAGACCCGTATGCCATCTGGATCTCTGAGATCATTCTCCAACAGACACGCGTCCAACAAGGAATGGCCTACTACCATAGCCTTTTGGAACAATTCCCCACCGTTCAAGATTTGGCCAATGCCCCTGAGGACCAACTTTTCAGGGCGTGGCAGGGCTTGGGTTATTATTCCCGGGCCAGAAACCTTCAATTGGCCGCTAAAAAAATAGCGGGGGAACTTGGAGGGATTTTCCCCACTACCTATGAGGAATGGTTGACCATTCCCGGTGTTGGACCCTACACCGCCGCGGCTGTATCCTCTTTCGCCTTTGATTTTCCCAAAGCAGCAGTGGATGGAAACGTGCTGCGCTGGGTCTCACGTTATTTGGGGTCAAAAGATCCCATCGATCTCAACAGCACCAAAAAAAATATTCAAAACCTCTTGGACGAGTGGATCCCATTTGCCTCGCCGCACGTTTTCAATCAAGCCAGTATGGAATTTGGCGCGATGCTCTGCACACCCAAAAAGCCGCTGTGCTCCTTTTGTCCCTTGATGGAGGAATGCCAAGCCTATCAAAATGATTGGGTAAACACCATCCCGGTCAAAGAGAAAAAAACAAAATCCACACCTCAGTATTTGTATGCTGCACTCATCGCCAACTCCAATCAAAAAATCTTGGTTGAAAAGCGTCCTGAGCAGGGCATTTGGGGAAATTTGTACACCCTGCCTTTTCTCACTTTTGACCAAGAACAACCCCTGGATGAAATCCTTGCCCAACTCGATTCTAAATATGAAACGCGCACAGCATGGGCATTGGAAACTCCTCAACCCATCATTCACCTGCTGACTCACCGAAAAATGCACGTGTATATCTTTTCCAATTTGTTGGATGTTATGCCAAAAAATGAACATAAATTTGGTCATTGGATTTCGAACGAAGAAGCGAAGGGGTTGGGTTTTCCGAGGGTTTTTGAAAAATTTTTGACACATAAAGGCCATTTATAGCGCCTTATATGAAGCTTGTAAATCGCCCTACACACCCCATAGTTTTGCCCTCGAAATCTTAAAACAAATTTTTATGTCAGGAACAGTAAACAAAGTGATGCTTGTCGGAAACATCGGCAAGGATCCAGAATTGAGATCTTTTGAAAACGGCGGAAAAATTCTCTCTTTTCCTCTGGCGACAACAGAATCTTGGAAAGATGCCAAAACAGGCGAACGCACTTCTATCACAGATTGGCACAACATTGTCATTCGACGCGCGGCCTTGGCTGAGCTGGGCGAACAGTATTTGAAAAAAGGAATGAAGGTGTATGTGGAAGGGAAAATCAGAAACCGCAGCTATCAGGTGAACAACGAAACCAAGTACATCACAGAAATTTATGTTGAGGAGTTCACCATGCTTTCTCCCAAGACCTTAGAAAATCCCAGCAGTCAACCCATGGCCCTCAATGAGCCGATGCCTGCGGCACCAGCCATGTCCACGGAAACGGCTGATGATGACTTACCCTTCTAATCATGAGTGACCCGTTTCATTTAGGATTCATTATTTTGCAAATCAACAGCCCCATGACGATTGTCGTGGTGCTGTTGCTTTTACTCTGTTCCGCCGCAATATCCAGCAGTGAGGTCGCCTTGTTTTCCTTTACCCCAGAGCAGCGCAAGAAAATTGATGAAGCAGACAAAGGAGCACTGCTTAAAATACAACAATTAACTTCCACTCCTGACAAAGAAAAAGCCACCAGAAGCATTTTGGCCACGATACTCATCACCAACAATGCCGTGAACATTGCCATAGTACTGCTCTCCACATCGATGATGGAGCTGTGGTTTCCTCCTGAAATGTACAGTCCACTCATGGCCACCATTATCCACGTGGTACTGGTCACTTTTGTCATTGTGATGTTTGGAGAAGTTATTCCAAAAGTGTACGCCACTTCCAACAACTTGCAAATCGCCTCCATCATGGTGGGTCCTTTGAATGTGCTGCAGCGCATTTGCGCTCCACTCAGTTGGCTGCTGATTCGCGCTGGAAACCTCCTACAAAAAAACATCAAATCCAGAGTAGAAACCATTAGCGTTAATGAGTTGGGTCACGCTCTGGCATTGACACAGAATGAAATGCGCTCTCCGGAGGAAAGGAAAATTCTCGAGGGCATCGTCACCTTTGGGGAAAAAAACGTCAGTCAAATCATGACTCCCCGCACAGATCTGGCCATGCTCAATGAGGGATGGGACATGAATGAAATCATGCGCCAAATTCGTGAAAAAGGTTACTCCAGATGGCCAGTGTGCAAACAAAACATCGACGACATCAGAGGCGTTTTGCACATCAAAGATTTACTCCCACATATTGACAACCCTTCCTTTGAATGGCATACTGTAATCCGACCTGGGAAGTTTGTTCCTGAAACCAAAAAAATCGATGACCTTTTAGCGGATTTCAGAAAAGACCGCAAGCACATTGCCATGGTCGTAGATGAATATGGCGGATTGTCAGGAATTGTCACTTTGGAAGATGTCATCGAAGAAATCGTTGGAGACATTCAAGACGAATTTGATGTGGACGACCTCAAATACTCCGTCATTGATGAACATACCTATCTATTCGAGGGTAAAATCTCCTTGGTGGATTTTTACCGTGTCTTCAAAGTGGACGAGCATTTGTTCGAAGAAGCCAAAGGGGACAGCTCCACATTGGCAGGACTCATCATTGAGATACTTGGTCGTGTCCCACAAAAAGGAGAAAAGCTGGAGTTTCATGATTACACTTTCACCATTGAGACCGCCAATCACCGTAGATTGGATCGCGTAAAGGTTCAAAAAAATATTGCATGAGAAAGTTATTCATCCTCTCAACCGTATTGCTCATTTTGGGTATTGTTGTGTACGCTCTTTTGCTCAGAACTCCCGAAACTACCTTTCCTAAACCCATCGGTTATTTCAGAATCGCCCTTCCACAACCACAATATCGGACATATGAAGCGCAATGCCCTTTTACCATTCCTGTTTCGCAATTTGCCACCATTGAATTATTGGACAAAGGGCTCAACGACTCATGTCGATTCAATATTTTTTATCCCAAATTAAAAGCGCGCATTCACTGCACCTACTTACCCGTCAATAACAACATCAATGACTTGGTTGTTGATGCCTACTCCTTTGCTGCCAAGCACGAGATGAAAGCCAGCGCCATTGAAAAGTCCTTGATTGAAGAGGAGGATAGAAAAGTTTTCGGCATCCGTTACCGCATCGAAGGAGAGGCGGCGTCTCCACTTCAGTTTTTTGTTACCGACAGCACGGCGCACTATCTGCGATGTGCGTTATACTTTGAAACCGCACCCAATCCTGACTCCATAGCTCCCGTCTATCAATACATTGAGCGGGACATGGACGAACTCATTCAAAAGGTTCAATGGAAGTAGCGTGAAATAAATTTTGCGCAAGGCATGGTCTTGACCTATATTTGCATGGTAAACGAGTAAAGCTAAGGAGGGGTGAAAGCCCCTCTTTGTTTTGAATACTATGATAACTGTAGCCCAAATAACAGACTTGGTTCAGCCACTTACGGTGGATACCGACCTATTCATCGTCTCCATTCATGTCAATGTTGGAAACGCCATTGAGGTGCTTGTGGATCGTGACAGCGGCCTAAGCATAGATGATTGCAAAAAAGTAAGTCGCGCGGTGGAAGGCGCTCTGGATCGTGAAGTGGAGGATTTTTCATTGGAGGTTTCCTCTCCAGGAGTAGGAAAACCTTTGGTGGTCAAAAGACAATATTTTAAAAACGTCGGAAGAGAAGTGGCCATCAAAACATTGGATGGACAAAAAATAGAAGGCCAATTGCTCGAAGCCAACGAGGAAAATATCAAGGTTCAATACAAGGAAAAAGAAACGGTTCCCGGTAAGAAAACCAAAAAATGGGTAGAGAAAAATATTGTACTGCCCTACAACGAAATAAAAGAAACCATAATTAAAATTAGCTTCAAATAATAACCCCATAACCCATGAAAGGAGTTAACCTTTTAGAATCATTCGGTGAATTCAGAGAATTCAAGAATATCGATCGCGAAACCATCACCAACATTTTGGCTGATGTATTTAGAAACATGATTATCAAGCGCTGGGGAGCGGATGATGGATTTGACATCATCATCAACGCAGAGCGTGGTGACTTGGAAATCTGGAGAACCCGCGAAGTTGTTCCTGACGGAGAATTGGACGATGAAGTGGCTCAAATCGAAGTCTCCATGGCACAGAAAGTTGTGTCCGACTTGGAAGTAGGAGAAGAATTGATTGAAGAAATCAAAATCGAAGATTTTGGAAGACGCAACATTTTGGCCATGCGCCAAACACTCACTTCTCGTATCATCGAAATGGAGAAGGATCACATCTACCAAAAATACCGTGAGCGTGTTGGAGAAATTATCTCTGGTGAAGTTTACCAAGTTTGGAAAAAAGAGATTTTGGTTTTGGATGATGAAAACAACGAGTTGCTGTTGCCCAAAGAACAACAAATTCCTGCAGACTTTTACAAAAAAGGAGATACCCTTCGTGCAGTGGTTTCCAAAGTGGAAATGCGTGGAAATACACCTCAAATCATTTTGAGTCGCACCGCTCCTGAGTTCTTGGAGAAGCTTTTTGAACAAGAAGTTCCAGAAGTTTTTGATGGCTTAATCACCATCAAGAATATTGTCCGCGAGCCAGGTGAGAGAGCAAAAGTTGCTGTAGAAAGTTACGATGACCGCATCGATCCAGTGGGAGCATGTGTGGGGATGAAAGGATCCAGAATTCATGGAATCGTTCGCGAATTGCGCAATGAGAACATCGACGTGATTCAATACACCACCAATGAGCAATTGTTGATTAGCCGTGCATTGGCACCTGCAAAAATTAGCTCGATTACTTTGGATAAGGAAAACAAAAAAGCCGACGTTTTCTTAAAACCCGATCAAGTTTCCTTGGCCATTGGTAAAGGTGGACACAATATCCGTCTAGCCGGCCGCTTGTGCGGATTTGAAATTGATGTTTATCGCGAAACAGATACTGATTTGGATGATGTGGATTTAGAAGAATTTGCAGATGAAATCGATAGTTGGATCATCGATGAGTTGAAGTCCGTTGGTTGTGATACCGCCCGTTCTGTATTGGATTTGTCCAAAGAGGAATTGGTTAGACGAACTGATTTGGAAGAAGAAACCATCGATGAAGTGTTGGGAATCCTACGTGCTGAGTTCGAATAATAACTCAGTTTTCAGGATTCAAAATTGAAGAAAGAGGAGAAAGATAAGTTACATTAAATTACAAAAAAATGTCAGAAACAAAGGGACCACAACGATTAGGGAAAGCCGCTACTCAACTCAACGTGAGTAAGGATACCATCGTGGAGTTTTTAGCCAAAAAAGGCGTCTCCATCGATAGCAATCCAATGGCCAAAATAGAGGCTGAGGTATTCGATATGTTGCTTGCTGAATTTGCAGGCGACCAAATTGCCAAAGAAAAAACCAAAGCGGTAGCCACCAAAATCAAGGAGTCCAGAGAGACGGTTACCATTCAAGATTCTAAAAAGAAATCTGATCAACAAGAAGAAGATTCTTCAGATATTGATCTTTCTCAATTCAAACGCAAAAGACCTGATCCCAAGCCAGAGGAGGTTATTGAAGCCAAGACTGAAGTTGTATCAGAAGTCAAAGAAGTAACTCCTGCTTCTACAGCCCCTACCATTGAACCCGTGGCTGAAAAAGCAGATGGCCCCAATGAAGTGAAAATCATTGGAAAAATCGACTTATCCACCATTCAAGGAAAAGGTAAAAAGAAAAAAGAAGTCGCTCCTGAACCTGCCCCTGCAAGTAAAAAAGGGAAGAAGTCAAAAGATGAAGCACCAAGTGAAGTAGCAGAAACCTCTTCAGCTCAGCCTATTGAAGAAATAGTAATGGTTGAAGCCGCTCCTGCTGAAACTCCTGCACCTGCTCAACCCGAGGAGAAGGAATTAATTCGCGTCAATGTGGAAAAATTAACCGGCCCAAAAGTCATGGGACGAATTGTTTTACCGGTTGAACAGGAAAAGAAAAAGCCTGAGCAAAAAGTTGATGACAACAAAGAAAAACGCAAACGCAAACGTGTTTCCAAAGTAGACATCAATCGTCAACAAGAAATTGACAAGCGCAATCAAAACAAACCCAGACCAGGTCAGCCTGGACAAGCTGCCGCTCCAAAGGCTGAAATGAGTGAGCAGGATATTCAAAACAAAATTCGTGAAACCCTAGCTCGTCTAGGAGGTCAAGGAAAATCCAAAGCTTCTAAGAACCGCCGAGACAAACGTGACAACGTCGCAAGAAAACACGAAGAAAGAAAGATTCGTGAGCAAGCAGAAAATTTGATTCTTAAGCTAACTGAGTTCGTAACCGTTTCGGAATTGGCTACGATGATGAATCGTCAACCCACCGAAATTATTGCGGCTTGTATGCAGTTGGGAATTTTTGCTTCCATCAACCAACGATTGGATGCAGAAACCATCCAAATCATCGCAGAAGAATTTGGGTTTGAAATTCAATTTGTCAGTGCCGAGGTTTCAGAAGCTTCATTCGAAGAACAAGACACCGAAGAAGACATGGTTTCCAGACCACCCGTTGTTACGGTGATGGGTCACGTTGACCATGGTAAGACGTCATTGCTTGACTTTATCCGAAAAGCCAATGTCGTTGCCGGAGAGGCTGGAGGAATTACCCAACACATGGGAGCCTATAGCGTGAAATTACCGACAGGCAAACAAATTACATTCATCGATACTCCAGGTCACGAAGCGTTTACAGCGATGCGTGCCCGTGGTGCTCAAGTGACCGACTTGGCCATCATTGTGATTGCTGCAGACGACAACGTGATGCCGCAAACCAAAGAGGCCATCTCTCATGCCCAGGCAGCAGGCGTACCCATGATTTTTGCCTACAATAAAATCGATAAAGAAGGAGCCAACCCAGATAGAATTCGTGAGCAATTGTCTGCCATGAATATTTTGGTCGAAGAATGGGGTGGTAAATTCCAATCACAAGAAATCGCAGCCAAGAAAGGCTTGAACATTGACAAACTACTGGAGAAAGTAGTATTGGAAGCAGAAATGCTTGATTTAAAAGCCAATCCAAATAAACGTGCCAACGGTACCATCATCGAAGCTTCTTTGGACAAAGGACGCGGATTTGTGACCACCTGTTTGGTTTCATCTGGAACGATGCGCATCGGCGACCCCATTTTGGCGGGTCAATGGAGCGGTCGTGTTCGTGCCATGTTCAATGAACGCGGACAAAAGATTGAAGAGGCAGGTCCTGCCACACCCGTTTCCATTCTTGGATTTGAAGGCGCTCCCAATGCAGGGGATAAATTCTTTGTATTTGAAGACGAACGTGAGGCACGAGAAATTGCGACCAAGCGTCAACAATTGCAGCGTGAGCAGAGTGTCAGAACCAAGAAACATTTGACCATCGAGGAAATCGGTCGTCGTATTGCATTGGGCGATTTCAAAGAATTGAATTTGATTGTCAAAGGTGACGTGGATGGATCGGTGGAAGCTTTGGTGGACAGCTTGCAAAAATTGTCAACTGACAAGGTGCAAGTAAGCATCGTTCACAAAGGTGTCGGTCAAATTTCGGAGAGCGATGTATTGTTGGCCTCTGCTTCAGACGCCATCATCGTTGGTTTCCAAGTACGACCAAGTACTGGCGCGAGAAAATTAGCGGAAGCAGAAGAAATTCAAATTCGTCAATACAGCATCATCTACAAGGCCATTGAGGAAATCAAAGAAGCCATGGAGGGTATGTTGTCTGCCAAAATTGAAGAAAAAGTGGTTGGAACGGCTGAGATTCGTGAGACTTTCAAAATCACGAAAGTGGGAACCATCGCAGGTTGTTTTGTTCAAGATGGAAAGATCAACCGCAACAACAAGGTTCGTATCATCAGAGATGGCATTGTTATGCATACCGGTAATTTGGGCTCTTTGAAGCGTTTCAAAGATGACGTGAAAGACGTGACCAAAGGATATGAATGCGGATTGAACATTGACAAGTTCAATGACATTCAAGTAGGCGACATCATTGAAGCCTTTGAAGAAGTAGAAGTGAAACAGACATTGTAACCATGAAAGCTTGGATTCCCAATGCGATAACCATGGGAAACCTGGTTTGTGGATGCATGGCCATTTTGCATGTGCAAGATGACCCAATGCTGTCCATCGCATTTGTCATGACAGCAGCCATCTTAGATTTTTTCGATGGATTGGTGGCCCGAGCGCTAAATGTCTCTTCTACATTAGGTGGACAATTGGATTCCTTGGCCGATGTCGTATCGTTTGGCGTTGTCCCCTCCTTGTGGGCTTATCACATGCTTGAAGGACATCCGCTGAAATACCTCAGCTTTCTCATTGCAGTCGGTGCTGCCTACCGATTAGGGCGTTTCAACTTGGATACTTCCAAAGTAGAGCATTTCAAAGGGTTGGCAGTACCCGCCAACGCCATTGTTTGGGTTTCTATTCTCGGATATTCTTGGAATGAGGTCGTTACCATTCCGGCCAATGTCATTTTAACTTTGGTCTGCATCACCTCACTACTCATGGTATCTACCCTACCCCTTTTGAATTTAAAGTTCAAAGGATTGGCATGGAAAGGACAAGAGATGAGATGGATATTAATTTTATCCGCCGGGTTGACATTACTCACTTGTGAACTATTGGATTTATCTATTTTTGCATGCACAATGGTGGTCACAATCGAATACATTGTACTGTCATTGGCGCATTACAAAAAAATATCATCATGAAATTCAAAGCAGAAGTAGATGTAATGCCATTGGATGCATTACTCGATCCACAAGGAAAAGCAGTAACTTCAGCCATGGGCAACCTAGGTTTGGGTCAAATTAGCAACGTTCGCATTGGGAAACACATGACCCTTTGGATGGAAGCGGATAACAAAGAAGCCGCAACCAAGATGGTAGATGAAGCTTGTCAAAAATTGCTTTGCAATGCCATCATGGAGCAATACCGCTTTGTCGTTGAAGAAATAGCATGATGATTCGTAACAAATCTGACGAGGCTTTTGAAGTAGCAAAAGCCTTGTTTCCAGGTGGAGTGAACTCTCCTGTTCGTGCTTTCAAATCCGTTGGTGGAAGCCCAATCTTTTTTGATAGAGGAAAGGGTTCTCATGTATGGGACATTGATGGCAATGAGTACATCGATTATTGCTGCTCTTGGGGGCCGCTCATATTGGGACACGCCAACGATCAAGTGGTGGAAGCCATTGGTAAAGCCGTTGCAAAAGGAAGCAGCTTCGGCGCACCTACCTTGCTGGAAAATGAATTGGCGACGTTAATTTTGTCTCACCACAAATTCATTGAGAAAATAAGATTCGTGAGCAGCGGCACGGAAGCCGCCATGAGCGCCATTCGATTGGCACGCGGATATACTGGTCGGGATAAGATCATCAAATTTGAAGGTTGCTACCACGGTCATGTCGATAGCCTATTGGTTAAAGCAGGAAGTGGTTTGGCCACTTTGGGAACGTCGGATTCTGCTGGTATTCCAGAGTCGTATGCCAAGGAAACCATCGTCCTGCCCTTGAATGACATTGAGGCAGTAGAAAAGGCGATTGAAACCTATAAAAATCAAATTGCTGTCATCGCCATTGAGCCGATTCCCGCCAACAACGGACTCCTCATTCAAGACCCACAATTCCTCAAAGATCTTCGCACAATATGCACACGAGAAGGTATCGTTCTCTTATTTGATGAAGTCATCTCTGGATTCAGGGTAGGATTTGAAGGAGCCGCTGGATATTATGGAATTCAACCTGATGTGATGGCCTTTGGAAAAATCATTGGTGGCGGAATGCCCGTGGGCGCCTACGCATCCAATGCCGAGATTATGTCCAAAGTTGCACCCGATGGTCCGGTTTATCAAGCAGGCACCTTAAGTGGCAATCCAGTTGCCATGGCGGCAGGTATAGCCCAGCTCAAAGCTTGTTTGCAACCTGGATTCTATGAAGATTTGAAAGAAAAAACAGACTATCTCGTGCAATCCATCAATGCATTTGCCATTGAAAAAGGCTTTGCTTTCAAAATTTTCTCAGTAGGCTCTATCTTTTGGTTGTCTTTTGGCTTTGCGGAGTCCGTTCGTTCAATGAAAGAAATTAACGCAGAAGAAGTCAAGCGTTTTGCCCCATTGCATGCCGCTTTGCTTCAACAAGGTATTTACCTTGGTCCAAGCGGATATGAGGTTGGTTTTGTTTCCGCGGCTCACACCAAGGAAGACTTAGACAAAACCATTGCTGCATTCCAAAAGGCACTCGAAAAAGTTTTTCAATAGTTCCTTCAGCACATTTGTTCTAAATAAAAAAGGCCGTCAAATGACGGCCTTTTTCAATGAATATCAATTCCAATTATTCAATACCCTTCATGAACTGCTTGGCCACTTTTCCAGTGTTACCATTTAATTCAACAACGTACACACCAGCTGCCAATGCAGCGGTAGAAATCTGAACCTTTGATTGCGCAGTGATTTGCTGATTGAAAACCACACGACCTGAAAGATCCAATACATTCAACTCATTGTAAACTCCTCCATCCATCGGCAACTCAACATTCAAAACATCACTTGTTGGATTGGGGTAAACACTGAACTGACGGCTCTTTCCAAATTCATCCAATCCAACCGTACCGATGATATTGATATCATCCAAATACAAATTGTTGCTGAACATAGAAGAATTGAAGATAAACTTGAACCTCACGTTTTCTGTCTCATAGGTAGATGGGATGGTCACTTCTTTGTACTTCCATTCAGCATCTGAAGAAGGAACAAAATATGAAGCACCCGCACCAGCTGAAACCAAGTCTGTTCCATCAATGGTGGTGCGCAATTGCCATGTCTCACCGCAATCACGGCTTGACCATACTTCCAACGACTCCGTAATATTTGCAACAGTCAAAGCTCCTGTAGAATAAGCATAACGGAAGGTCAATTTACCGCTAGATAAAATGCTCAAGTCCATAGCAGGTGAAACCAACTCATCGGAATCAAAACCTACCATACCGTTGGGAGAAGCCTCCGCATTGGCATTGTCAAGAACAATAGAACCATGTGGCGTTCCAAAACCTGCATTGGCTGCATAACTGTACTCGGAACCATTGCTGGCCAAGTTGTATGACTTCCATCCAAAATAAGAGAATGGATTAGAAGAACAATTTTCTTGCAATACCCCAGGTATTTCCCACCATGAGGTTGGGGTGATATAAATGGCCATTGTATTGGTAGTGGTGGTGGTACCATTGGCATTTCCTGCAGTCAATGTTACCGTTTTCCATCCAAATGAATTGAACACCACTGTTGGGTTCTGTGCGTTGCTTGTGGATGGTGTTGCATCTTGGAAAGTCCATGACCATGAAGAGGCATCAGCATCAGAAGAATAATCATAAAACTGTACATTGCTTCCCTCACAAGCAATCTTAAACTCAGGATAAAAATCTGCTGTTGGTGCACAAGCCAAATCATTGATACCATCTGTTCCTGTAGCCGCCAAATTCTCAGCACTCCACAAGTTGTTGCGGCTCGCAATGGGAACATTCAATGCTCCAATCATTCTTTCTTTTTGACCAATGGTAAACATGTTAGAGCAATAAGAATACTCCATGTAGTTTTGCACGTTCTCAATGGTTCCATAAGATCCCACAATGGCTACATTGTCCACTGCAAAAGAACCCGCAGATCCTTCTGCATTCCAAGCGTAAATTCGGAAAGTAACTGAAGCTTCATTCAAAGTGAAGTTATTTCCACCCAAAGTGATTCTTGAACCTACTTGCTGTGTTGTGTTATCTTGGGTAATGAAGAAGATATTGCTTCCTTGAACACTCAACCCTGGGTTGGCTGGACTCACTGTTCCAGCAATGTTTGAGGCAAAATTGTCGACACTTGAACGCACTGAAAAAGTTCTTGGTCCATCAGCGCTTCTGGCCACATCAAAAGTCAAGGCTGTCATGTTCAACAATTGGCTGACATCTGTACCCACAGTAAATTCATAATACTTACCTGTGTTAATCACTCCGGTTAAGGCAGGATAGCTTGTCAAGTTATTGTTGGCTCCCAAATCCCAGTTAGAGAATGAAAATTTATCATTTTCTGATGTCGCAGATGACAATCCATTGGCATGGAAAGAAGAAAACACTACCCCTCCGTCTTCCATAGCAGGAACTGAAATAGAATCCACTGTACCAGCAGCTGCTGTCAAACCAGTGAACACATAAACCGATTGGTTGGTCTCATTGGTCAAAGGCAAAGTTTCCGTATCACACTCATAATCTCTAATAGTACCACAATTGTCGTGACCCGCTGTTGGAGGAGTATCCTCTACGTTGTCATCACCACATTCAACTTCTGGGTCATTGGTATTTCCCCAAGTATGAGAAAGATCCATCCAGTGACCAATTTCATGGGTCAAAGCACGACTGGTTCCTGGGCTTGATGGTGACAAGGCACCGATGTAGTTGTAACGAATGATGATACCATCTCTCCACGCTGAAAATGGATCAGCCACAGCAGATGGGTAAAAGGCATAACCTGCAACGCCATCTTCCATATTGTTCACCACCCAAACATTCAAATATTTATGTCTTGGCCATGGATTCAACTTGGCAATATCAGAACCAATATTGGTCAAAGGAGACACGATACGGTCGATACCATTGGTACAATTGCCCATCGGATCAATCGTAGCCAATTTGAATTGGAAACCACAATTGGCAATCTTGGAACGAAACGCGTTCACCACATTGCTGGTATCTGCATTCAACTTTTGATAATCCCTGTTCAAAATAGCAATTTGATCGTAAACATTCTCATTGGGAATGTTCTCAGGACCAAAGTTGTGAATGATGTGAAACACCACAGGAATAGTATAAATCTGTGATGAATCGTTGCGATCCAAACCGGGATTGTTTCTTAAGAAATCAGCAATGTATAGATCCGACAAGGCCTGCCATTGCGCAATCTGTGGGTTTTCTTGCAACAACTTGGCATGCTGACGAGCGTGACCGCATTTGAAATCATGGACATGCTGTGACCAAGTGGTAAGCGTTGTCAAAGTAAACAACGCGGCAAACAAAGAATATATCTTTTTCATAATTTATCGTGGTAATCGCAAATATAAGCGGTTAGTGATGTTCTCAAAACTATTTTCTTTTTTTCAATAACAAATCCGTAATAATACCGATTTATTTCGCTAACGCAGCCATTTGTGTTTTTAACAATTCAATCTTATGCAGGGCATCCTCTTCCTTCTTCCTTTCCAAGTCCAACACTTGTTGGGGCGCATTGGATACAAAGCGCTCATTCTGCAGCTTCACCCTTACTTTTTGTAAAAAGTCTTCTGTGTAAGCCAAATCATCGCCCAATTTCTTCAACTCGGCTTCCACATCAAATTTCTCCGTGAATGGAATAAAAAACTCGCGGCCCTTAACAATAAAAGAATAACACCCAGTAGGCTTCTCATCACACAATTCCGTGGACTCAATGTTACCCAAATGCGCAATGGCTGGGTGATACAAGGAAAGTTCTCCATCCAGTTTCAAAACCTTTAAAACCAATTTCTCTTTGTTGGCTATGGCGTTGTCTTTTCGAATGTTTCTAATGCCAATCACGGTCTCTGCGAAATCTTCAAAGCCTTGCAACCATTCATTGGTTGTTGCGTTAGCCTCAGGCCACTTCACCAAACAAAGGCTTTCTCCATCTGCACGATTTTCAATCGTTTGCCAAATTTCTTCGGTTAAGAATGGCATAAAAGGATGGAGCAAAGTCAAAATCTTTTCAAAAATGACAATGGTGGCTTTGTACGTTTCCTCGTCCAAAGCCTCTCCGTATGGGGGCTTAACCATTTCCAAATACCAAGAACAGAAATCGTCCCAAACCAACTTGTAGGTATTCATAAGGGCCTCATTCATTCTGAATTTATCATAGTCATCGTTCAATTGGTGAATCACCTGATTCAATCGGGCATTCATCCACTGAACGGCAACCTGCGCTGAACCCCGAGGTTCAGTCTTCTCAAGATTCTGACCCCAGCCATTGACCAATCGGAACGCATTCCAAATTTTATTGGCGAAATTCCTTCCTTGCTCGCACAATCCCTCATCAAACAGCAAGTCATTGCCTGCAGGAGACGAAAGCAACATGCCTACCCTTACCCCATCTGCTCCATACTGATCGATTAAGACCAATGGATCAGGTGAGTTACCCAATGATTTGCTCATTTTACGACCTTGCTTATCGCGAACAATTCCCGTGTAATAAACATTCTTAAACGGCAATTCATTCCGATACTCATACCCTGCAATGATCATTCTGGCCACCCAGAAAAACATAATTTCCGGAGCGGTAACCAAATCTGCAGTCGGATAATAATAAGACACTTCATCTTCACGATAAAACCCATCAAACACTGCAATGGGCCACAACCATGATGAGAACCAAGTATCCAAAACATCTTCATCCTGTTTTAATCCGCCCGTGTAATTGGGGAACTGAACACGACACTTCTCTTCTGCCTCAGCCAGTGATTTGGCAACAATCCAATTCCCATCTTCCGTGTAATAAGCGGGGATTTGATGACCCCACCAAAGTTGTCTTGAAATACACCAATCTTTGATGTTCTCCATCCAATGTCGGTAGGCGTTTTTAAACTTAGGTGGAAAGAACTTAATGTTGTCATTCATGACATTATCCAAAGCAGGTTTGCTCAACTCTTTCATGTCTACAAACCACTGCATGGATAGCCTGGGCTCAATGACCACATCCGTGCGCTCAGAATACCCAACTTTATTGTTATAAGCCTCTTGTTTGATCAATAAACCAGCAGCCTCCAAATCCTTGGCAATTTGCTTTCTTACTGCAAATCGATCCTCTCCTACATACATGCCTCCTGCTTCAGAGATGGTGCCATCGTCATTCATCATGTTGATGATCTCCAATTGGTACTTCTGCCCCAGCATAAAGTCATTCATGTCATGAGCCGGTGTCACTTTTAAGCAACCTGTTCCAAACTCCATGTCCACATAATCATCAGCAATGATGCGCACCTTTCTATTGACCAAGGGCACCATTACTTCCTGTCCATGCAAGTGCTTGAATCGCTCATCCTTTGGATTAACGCAAACTGCAGTATCTCCCAAAATGGTCTCTGGACGCGTTGTCGCTACGACAATAAACGCATCACTTCCTACTACTTGATACTTGAGATGATAAAGATGTGATTGTACATCCTTATAAATCACTTCTTCATCTGAAAGCGCTGTCTTGGCGGCTGGATCCCAGTTGATCATTCGCTCACCTCTGTATATTCTCCCTTTGTTATATAAGTCAATAAATGTATCGATGACTGCCTCATAGTATTTTTCATCCATGGTAAAGCGCGTGCGGTTCCAATCGCAACTCGCTCCCAACTTTTTCAATTGTTCTAGGATAATACCACCATGCTTATGCGTCCACTCCCATGCATGCT
The DNA here is from genome assembly GCA_039798325.1 of Bacteroidota bacterium. Classification (GTDB taxonomy): domain Bacteria; phylum Bacteroidota; class Bacteroidia; order Flavobacteriales_D; family Sanyastnellaceae; genus CAMCTV01. The sequence goes on along the minus strand of JBDKGG010000073.1, from coordinate 33,580 downwards.
CTAGGAATCCTTCACGAGATAAATCTGATTTCTTGATTCCCTCGGCGCGCAACTTTTGAACAACCTTGGCTTCTGTTGCAATCGAAGCGTGATCTGTTCCCGGCACCCAACAGGCGTTGAATCCCCTCATGCGCGCTCTTCTAATCAATACATCTTGTATGGTGTTGTTGAGCATGTGACCCATGTGCAACACGCCAGTCACATTGGGCGGTGGAATGACGATGGTGTAGGCAGGACGCTCGTCGGGAACACTATTAAAAAAACCTTTCTCTAACCAATAGGCATACCACTTGGCTTCCGCACTTTGTGGTTCATATTTACTCGGGATCTCCATGCTACAAATTTACACGGAGAGCAGGCATCAAAAATATTTTTTATTGATCAAAGTCCACAATCAATTTGTCCGATTTGGGCAAGGCTTGACAAGTCAGTACATAACCTGATTCCACTTCTCCTGGCTCTAGCGCATAATTGACCATCATCTCTGCTTGTCCCTCCATTACTTTGGCTCTGCACGTGCAGCACATTCCGCCCTTGCAACTAAAGGGGATATCCACTCCTGCAGCCTGAGCGGCATCCAATACCGGCTGGGTCTTGGGCATTTTGAAATCGGTTTGTTGTCCATCAAAAATGACAGAAACTTCACACATCTGACCATTGTCTTCTGAAACAACTTTTTTGGGAGCACCTTGCGGCAAAGCAGTCCCAAATAATTCCAAATGCACTTTCTCAGGATCCATTCCCTTGGACAAAAACAAATCTCTAGCTCCCTCTGTCATCACTTGCGGACCGCACAAAAAGACTTCATCAATGGGGGGATGAGACAAAAACGTTCTCAAGAACCCTTCTATCTTTTCATTATCGATTCTTCCGTGCAACAAGCTCACATCATTGGGCTCACTGCTGAGCACATGAAACATGCGGAAGCGGCCCAGATAGGTGTCTTTCAAATCCTCCAACTCATCTCGGAAAATAATGCTGTGAAACTGACGATTGCCCAAAATCATGGATACTTCGCTTTTGGGTTCTTGGCGCAAAATGGTCTTGGCCAATGAGATCAATGGTGTCACACCACTTCCTGCTCCGATGAGCAAATAGTGCTTTTGATGATTCGCCTTCAATTCTGCGGTAAAATGCCCCATGGGCGTCATGACCTGCAAATCCATATTCGCCGTCAAGTGTTCATTGGCCCAAGTGCTAAAAACACCGCCATCTACTTTCTTGATGGCCACCCTGCACAATGGCTCGTGTGGGGCGCTACAAATGGAGTATGATCTTCTAATATCTTGGCCATCTATGGTGGTTCTCAAGGTCAAATATTGTCCAGGGAGATATTGAAAAGCCTCTTTCAATTCCTCAGGAATTTGGAATGCCACTGATACTGCATCTGATGTCTCTTTGCGCACTTCATGTACACGCAAAGAATGAAAAACGGGTCTTGCCATGCTGCGAAAATACGTGCTTTGATCATTTTTTTTCATGATTTTGACCAATTCATATCCTGATTAAGCTTTCCTTTCCTAACATTGCTTAAAATTTTTGTACCCATGGAAAACTTAGAGCGTTTTGAAGCCTATGTTGCTGCCGAAAATAAAGTAGAGGCCAAAGATTGGATGCCTGATGGTTATCGCAAAACATTGATCCGTCAAATTGCCCAACATGCCCACAGTGAAATCGTAGGGATGTTGCCTGAGGGCAATTGGATTACTCGCGCTCCGTCATTAAGAAGAAAAGCCATTCTTTTGGCCAAGGTTCAAGATGAGGGCGGTCATGGATTGTACCTCTACAGCGCCGCCGAAACACTTGGTGTGGATAGAGATACCCTCATTGACGAATTGAATACAGGGAAGGCAAAATATTCCAGCATCTTCAATTACCCCACATTGTCTTGGGCTGATATTGGTGCCATCGGTTGGTTGGTAGACGGTGCGGCCATTGTCAATCAGGTGTCTTTGCAGCGCACCAGTTATGGTCCCTACAGCCGAGCCATGATCAGAATTTGCAAGGAAGAATCCTTCCATCAAAGACAAGGTTATGAAATCATGATCGCCTTGGCCAAAGGCACACCTGCTCAAAAACAAATGGCACAAGATGCGTTGAACCGTTGGTGGTGGCCCAGTTTAATGATGTTTGGTCCAAGCGACAAAGAATCTGCGCACAGTTCTCAAAACATGAATTGGAGAATCAAACGCCACAGCAATGATGAATTGAGACAAAAATTTGTGGATATGTCTGTATCTCAAACCGAGTACTTGGGTCTAACCCTACCCGATCCACATTTGAAATGGAATGAAGAAAGAGGTCACTACGATTTTGGAGAGATTGATTGGACAGAATTCAATGAAGTGGTAAAAGGAAATGGTCCCTGCAACAAACAGCGTGTTCAAACCCGCAAGAAAGCCTATGACGAAGGCGCTTGGGTAAGGGAAGCTGCTGTAGCCTATGCCAACAAGCAGGCTGCAAAAAAGAAATCCGCAGCTGCATAATATTGTGCTTTCTGAGCGTCGCAAAGCTTATTTTTGTGACGCTCAATGACAGCACATATGAAGGATTTAAAAATAGGTTTGATCAAAGAGGGCAAAACCCCTCCCGATTTCAGAGTAGCACTTACCCCGCACCAATGCCAACAGGCGTTGGAGAAATTCCCCTCTATTTCCATTGAGGTTCAATCCAGTCCTATCCGTAAATTTTCTGATCAAGAGTACAGAGACGCGGGTATTTCCATCGTGGATGATGTTGCCCATTGTGATGTTTTGATTGGTGTAAAAGAAGTTCCCATTGATCAATTGATCACGAATAAAACCTATTTATTCTTTTCGCATACCATTAAAAAACAACCCTACAACGCCAAATTACTGCGCGCCATTCTGGATAAAAAAATCACCCTTATCGATTACGAAGTGCTGAAAGATGCACAAGGAAAACGGGTCATTGGATTTGGTCGCTATGCCGGAATAGTAGGTGTTTTCGAGGGTTTCAGAGCCTTGGGTTTAAAATACAACTGGTTTGAACTGCCATCACCCATTTCTTGCCACGACCGCAAAGAGATGGAATCAAACATTCATGAGGGCTTGTTCAAACGCCCCATCAAAGCGGTTGTAACAGGCTTTGGAAGGGTTGGCCATGGTGCAGAAGAAATGATTCAACGCTTTCAACTTAAAAGAGTTTCTCCAGAAACTTTTTTGAATGACCAAGGGAACGATAATATCTATGTTCATTTGGACACCCATGAATATTATCAGCGCATCTTCGATGGTGGATTTGACAAAAAAGAATTTTATCAATTCCCTGAGCGATACAAAAGTGTACTCTCCGAATATGTAAATGCTGCCGACATTTATTTTGCTTGTCACCTTTGGAAATCCGGTAATCCCTACTTGCTCACTGCAGAAGATTTGAGTCGTCCCGAAATGAATTGCAAAGTCATTGCGGATATCAGTTGTGATGTGCAAGGGCCCATTGCAGCCACCATCAAAGCCAGTACGATAGCAGAACCTTTCTTTGGTTACAATCCAAAAACACAGCAGGAATGTGATTGGCGCGACAATGATGCCGTTATGGTCATGTCAGTAGACAACCTACCTTGTGAGTTACCCCGAGACGCCTCAGAAGATTTTGGAAACGAATTGCTGGCTCATGTCATACCTGGACTGCTTGTTGATGATCATGAGATGATCAAAGGGGGGATGGAAACGTTTGAAGGCCAACTGACTCCGGCATTTTCTTATCTGTCAGATTACGCCAATGGAAAATAATTACTTCCAAATTTGAACCGTCTTCAAAAGCACTTTTTCACCAAAGAAAATTTTGGTAGAATGTTCAAATGCCTCTGTATAATCTGATACCACAAATAAGTCTTTGCCCTTTGACTTTCTGGTATTCAAGAGCTTCTTCTCAATCAAAGCAGCTTGGAGCGCAGCAGCAGCCACTTCCCCGTTGTCAATGATCTCAATTTTCTTCTTGTAATATATATCCACTTCCTTTCTGATCAGAGGATAATGTGTGCAAGCCAAAATCAAGGCATGAATGTCCTTAAAATTGGGTTTGGACAAATAACTATTGATGATGGTCTGTGAAATCTGGTTGTTGTAAAAACCCTCTTCAATCATGGATGCCAGAAGCGGCGTTGCATTGGAGATGACTTTCAAGGATTTGTTTTGCTTCTCAATTCGGTTCACATACACCCGAGAAGCAATGGTCCCTTTGGTTCCAATGACACCTATCCGTTGTTTTTTAAACTTTTGACTGACATAATGGGCAACGGGGTCAATCACATTGATTACTGGAACATCAGGACCTGCTACATCACAAACTGTCTTATAGGCATGCGCACTGGCTGTATTGCAAGCGATAACAATGGCTTTGCACTTTTGATCCAATAGATATTGCGTAATTCGTGCTGCATAATGCCGAATACGCTCAGGAGATTTATCCCCGTAGGGCAAGTGGGCCGTATCTCCAAAATAGATGAAGCGTTCATTGGGCAAGGCTTTTCGAATGGCTTGAGCCACCGTCATTCCACCAATGCCAGAATCAAATATTCCTATTGGTCCTGAGCTCGACATTATTTCTTTGGCGCGGGAGCAGGGGCAGCTTCAGTAGGAACAGTTAATGGAATTCCCAACTTCACTTTGATTTTATCGGTCAAATCATCACCGCCGCGATACAACAATACTCCTGTGCTTGCATCGATTACATAAGAATATCCTTCTTCTTTGGCCACTTCTTCGATGGCTTTTCCGATGCGCTCAATCAAAGGCTGCAACATATCATTGCGGCTTTTTTCTAACTCTGTATTGGCTGTTTGTTCAAAATCAGTCATGTTCTTTTCCAAGTCCATGATGGCTTTGTACTTCGATTGTAAAATCGCCTCTGGCCATGAGGTTTTATTGGCCTCAAACTCTTGCAATTTGGTTTGATAGTCCTTTTGCATTTCGTTCATCGTGTTGGTAAAATCAGCAGAGATTTTTTCCAAATCACCATTGACCTTGGTAATCTCTGGCATAGAGAACAACAAAACCTGGCCATCGGTATGCCCTACCTTCTGGGCATTCATCACTACAGCACTGAACAAAACAACAACGAGTACACTTAACTTTTTCATGAATTCTAATTTAATATCGATTATGGATTTCTTTTTACATTGTTGGTACCTGGTTTATTTCCTGTAGGCTTGGTACCTGTGCCTGGTTTATCTTTTGGTGTTCCTGATTTCTCTTCTTCATTTCCTTCTTCACCTTCACCTCCATCATTGGTCTCCCCTGGTTTCAATCCCATTTTTTTCAAGACTTTGTCACTCACATCGTGTTTGGGGTTGGAATAAAGAATATTGCTATTGGTGGCCTTATCAAAAACCACCATCAAACCACCTTGACTGGCCACATCTTGAATGGCGGCATAGATTTCTTCTTGAATGGGCTTGATCAATTCTTCGCGTTTTTTGAACAAATCACCTTCCACACCAAAACGCTTCTTTTGCAACTCGCGGGCTTCTTTTCTTTTTTCTTCCAACTCCTCTTCACGTTTTTTCTTCATCTCACTGGTCAACAAGATTTTCTCCGCTTGATAGGCTTTCTCCATTTTTTCAATGGACTCATATTTCTGTTCGATCTCCTTTTGCCAATCGGCGCTCATTTGATCAATTTCCGATTGGGCGTCTGCATAGGCTTGGACATGACTCAAAATGTATTTGGAATCAACGTATCCAAATTTCTGGGCAGACACCACAATGGTGCAAAGCAAAATGAAAGTGGTCAGGATTAAATTTTTCATCAGGGCTTAAACGTTCTGCAATTTACGATATTGTTTAGAGTTCGCCAAGATTCATGCCAATAGAAAAATGGAATTGTCCTTTGGCCATATTGGGGTACTTCTTGATTTCATCCAATCTCCATCCATAATCAAATCCCAATAGACCAAACATGGGAAGAAAGATGCGCAATCCTGCGCCTGTTGATTTGTATAAGTTAAAAGGATCGTAGTTCGAAAAATCTGCCCAAGTTCTTCCGCCCTCCAAGAAGGTCAGCGCGTAAATGGTCGCACTGGGATTGGTGGTCAGTGGATAGCGCAATTCCAGGCTGTACTTGGTAATGGCAGGCGCTCCAACACGGTCAGATGGCGTGGTCAAAGACAAATCATCATAGCCGCGCAAGTTCACAATTTCTCGACCGTCCAATAAGAAACCACTCAAAAATACCCCGCCCAGATAGAAACGCTCAAAGGGTGACTGACCCAATCCCTTGTTGTAAGCACCTAAAAATCCAAAACCGACGTTGGTATTTAATACAAACTTGTTCTTCTTGTGTTTGTTCAAAGCCGTATACCATTTGGCCGTAAACTTGACCTTATAAAACTCAACCCAATCCACTTTTTCTTGATCCGTCATGTTGGCATAATCGTATTCCTTTCCTTGGATTTTCTCCCCAATCAAAGTGTAGGGCAAGGTGGCTTTGGTGGTCAAGGTAATTTTAGAACCCCAAGTTGGATAAATTGGATCTGAAACAGAATTGCGCTCAATGGTAAAATTAGCCGAAAGAATGTTGGAATAGCCTTGAGAAAAGCTGAAGAATGATCCATAGCGATTCAAATCAAAATGCTGGTAAGTGAGTCCACTTTGAAATACAAACCAGTCATCTGGTCTCTGCCACCGCTGACCAAATAAAAAAGAAGCTCCGGTGATGATCAACGACTGTCTATTGGGGTTGAGCACATCGTTGATATATTTCTTTTGACCATTGCTTTGCACAGAATGATAAGCCGAAAAAGTCAATGAATTGGGTTTTTTACCCCCCAACCAAGGTTCTGTAAAAGAGAAGTTATAAGATTGAAAGAAGATACCATTGGATACGGCATTAATGGAAAGCCTCTGGCCATCTCCAGAAGGCAATGGGGTCCAAGCATCCCGCTTCCCAATATTGCGCAGTGAAAAATTATTAAATGTCAATCCCAATGAACCTACCACACGGCCACCGCCCCATCCACCACTCAATTGAATCTGGTCGCTTGGCTTCTCTTCTACCACATACTCCAAATCCACTGTTCCTTTATCTGGATTGGGATTGGTTCGGATATCAAATGCCTCAGGATTAAAGAAACCCATGGCATTTAATTCCCTTTGAGAACGCATCAAATCGGAACGGTTGAATAGATCTCCTGGACGCGTTCTGATTTCTCGGTAGATGACGTGGTCATTGGTCTTTGTATTTCCACTGACATTGACATCGCCAATTCTGAATTGCTTCCCTTCACCCATGCGCACTTCAACATTAATGGTGTCGGGCAAAATCAGGGTCTCCAATGGGTAGGCATAAAAATTCAAGTATCCGTCATCCGTGTACAATGAGCTGATGTCACGGCCATTCGGATTAAAACTCAATCTTGCATTCAACAACTCCAAATTGTACAAATCTCCTTTTTTAATGCTGAGCACGCTGTCCAGGGTTGACCGCTGATATTTGGTATTTCCAACAAAAGTAATGTCGCCGAAATAAAACTTCTTGTCCTCTTCAATGCTCAACACCAACACCATGCGATCATCGGAAACTTTGTACAAACTATCCTTCAAGATTTTGGCGTTTCTAAAACCCTCTTTGTTGTATTTGGCAACAATGGTGGCTTTGTCTTCATCGAAATCTTTTTGGATAAATTTGGAAGCCTTCCAGAATCTCCACCAAGCCTGTTGCTTGGTATTCTTCATGCTTCTGGCCAACTTCTTTTCTTCCATTAAAATATTGCCTTCAAAGACAATTTCCTCCAACTTTACTCTTTCCCCTCTTTTGATATTGAACGTTAACTGCACCCCATTTTTAACGATGGGATCAGGGGTTTCCGTGATGTTAACGGATGCATTGAAAAATCCTTTATCGACGTAATAATCCAAAATTTCATTTTTGGCAGTCATCTTTAAGTTTTCATCACAAACCCTTCCCGATCTCAAATCCAACTTCTCTCTGATATTGTCTGCTTCTGACTTTTTGATGCCTTCAAATCTAAAAGTCCCCAAGCGTTCCATCTCTTTCACTTCAATCACCAAGAAAATTTCTGAACCTCTAATCTCAGCCACTTTCACTTGGATGTCCTTGAACAATTTTTGCTTCCACAATTTTTTAACGGCATCTGAAATGGCATCACCGGGCACCATGATTTCTTTCCCTTCCTCCAACCCTGAAAAAACTTTGATGGCTTGCGCATCGGTAAATGCCGTACCCAAAACCGTTAATCCTGATAATTTGTATTTGAGTGGCTCAGCATATGAAATCTCACCACCAATAACCTTTTGGGCGTTCAATTGCAGGGATGACGCTTTGGAAAATACTAAGGCTACCAACAGAAAGGTAGAAATCAAAAATTGTTTCATGCTGTTGGTTTCATTTGTTCAGAGGTTTTGCCGAATCGGCGTTCTCTGTTCTGGTAGGAAAGGATGGCTTCAAAAAATAATTCTTCATCAAAATCAGGCCAAAATGCCTGGGTGAAAAATAGCTCTGCATAGGCGATTTGCCAAAGCAAAAAATTGCTAATCCGCAATTCACCACTGGTTCTGATGAGCAATTCTGGATCAGGAATATCCTTGGTGTCCAAATAACTTGAAAATAGAACATCATTAACGTCCTCACTGCTCACTTGATCATCAATGATCTTCTTCACCGCTTGGGTAATTTCCCATCTGGCACTGTAGCTCAATGCGAGAATCAATTGCAGGGTATCGTTGTGGGCTGTCAATTGCTCAGCCTCCATCATTGCTGCTACGCAGGATTGGGGCAAACTTGCTCGATCACCAATGAAACGCAATCGAATGCCTTGCTCATTGAGCGAGGGTACTTCTTTTAAAATGGTATTGACCAGCAATTCCATCAATGCATCCACTTCCTCTTTGGGTCGATTCCAATTTTCAGTTGAGAACGCATATAACGTCAAATAACGAACGTGTGCTTTCACTGCTGCCTTCACCGCATTACGCACGGATTCAACACCTTGAAAATGGCCAAAGACTCTTTCTTTACCTTGTTGTTTGGCCCAACGACCATTGCCGTCCATGATGATGGCGACATGCCGAGGAACTTGTTCCAAGTTGATATGGTCAAATAATGTTTGGCTCACGTGAATACTGACGGGCAAAAGTAAAAAGAAACCACCTACTTAAAGCAATTGGTGGCGGGTTTATCCAATCTAATCATTAATGAAACGAGAAAGAAGCCGTAATGGTCGTTTCCTGAGGGATCACCGCGTTGAACATTGTCATTGGTGTATATCCCATTTCCAAGTGAAATCTGCCCTTGATTCGAGGGGTCTGATAAGCCAGCACTCAAAGGACCATATTGTGCCATTTGAAATTGTTTATCCGGATAGAGGGTGGAAACATCATCAAAGTAATCGGTCCATGTTTTACGCATGCTCCATTCAAACGATAAACCCAATGCGCCAAAGACATTGAACTTGAGCCCTACTCCAAAGGGCATCGCCAAACCATTTAACTTGTACTGACTAGCAGGAGTTTGCGATTCTGTATACATGGTCTGTAAAGGTATCCACCCGCCTTGATAATATCCTTCAGGATTCATCATGTAATAAGCCATGCCGCCGAACATGTAGGGTGAAATCCAATTTTTTGAATTCATTTGATAATCAAAAAAATTGATCTCTCCCATCAAGGCAAATTCATAAAATCGATTTCTAAAATTTAAATTTCGGTATTGCTGCATGGGGTCCGTACTGTTCTTGTCCCAAGCCTCAACATTCCCGAGCATGGCTGATGTTCGCAACCCCCAACGCTTGCTGAAAAAACGTTTGTAACTGAGTCCAAAACTGAACTTTGAATTCTGAAGGATATGCTCATAATGCGGATTGATTTCTCCGATGTAATAGCCTCCACCAAAGTTAAAGCCCAATTCATGGCTTTTGTTTTTGCGATTGGTCTGCGCCCATGACGAACTGGATAATCCGATCCAAATGAAACTGAATAAAATCAGGGCGATTGACTTCATGGCACGAATGTAACGCAAAATCACAAAATCAATTGCGCTGATCAAATCCCCAACCCATCTTATTGCGGATGGTATCAAAAAAGTCGGAACCTTTTAATTTAACCAATCGCAATTCATTTTGGGCTCGCTCCATGACTATTCTCGCACCGCTGTGAATCAAATGACCTTGCCCATCGATGTTCATCATGAACTTACCTTCCCTGCTCTCGGGAATAAAGGTCACTTTCTGCGACATGGGGATAATCAAAGGTCGCACGTTTAGATTGTGTGGAGCAATGGGAGTAATGATAAAACTATTGGTATCTGGAGAAACAATGGGACCGCCGCAACTCAAACTGTAGGCCGTTGATCCCGTAGGTGTAGCCAACATCAATCCATCTGCCCAATAGGTGGCCAAGAAACGATCATTTACATAAGCATGCACCGCTATCATCGTGTTGTGCGGATAACCTACAATGACCACTTCATTCAATGCATTGGGGTAAACGGTCTCTGACTCTTCAGATTCTGCAACAGAAATAAAACTTCGGTGCTCAATTTCAAACTCTTGATTCAGAATTCTCTCAAAACTTTCTTTGGCTTGATGCAATTGCACCACGGATAAAAATCCCAATCTTCCAGTATTGACCCCAATAATGGGAATGCGGTAGTTGCCGATAAAACGAGACAACTCCAACAAAGTTCCATCGCCACCTATTCCCACTGCCAAATCAACTTCCTCTATTTGGTTGTTTTCTGATACAACTTGAAAAGAATCTTTCCAGGGGGAAAAACTGAGGTTGATGGCCAAGAAATTCTCTTGAACAAACAATTGGCAACCCCTTCTAATTAAAAAATCCACCCATTGATTGATGAACTCCATGTGGTCCATATCCACTTTTCGGGTGTAAAGAAAAATTTTCATGAATCAATCTTCGTCTAAAAAACGCATCAAAGTATCGTACCGATCCAACAAATCAATGTTGGCCTCAGGGTGCTGGAAGGTGGCCCTTACCCGGTATTCAAATCGCTCCAAACTCCTGATAATGGCATTGACATTCTTCACATCCAATTTCAACACCACTTCCGTCATCCCGCGCTCATTGGGGTAAGCAAAAAGCGTAAGGACCTTGGCATCATTCTCTTCCACTATTCTTGCAATTTGTTGCAGCGTATAATCCCTGGGGGCCATCTCCAATAAAACTACTCCTCCATCCAAATGAGCAGAGGTCATGTCGTTCAATAGGTCAACCAAATCTTCCCGGGTTACACAACCCAAATAAACATTGTCCTTGCTGATCACAGGAGCAATCGACGTTTGATAACGTGCAAACTGATGCACCATGGTAAAGAAATGATCATCAGCGCCAATATTCCAAGAGGACAATGCAGGCATCACGAAAGTGTCTTCGCCTTCAATGTCCAATAATTGATTTTCGCTGATCAATCCTTTGAATACACCGTTCACGACAATGGGCAGTTCAGAAACACTGCATTCGTCCATCCATCTCAACGCTACAGCAATATCAAAATCCTCCCCTAAAGTAGGAAGTTGCGTATCGATGATTTGGCTCGCTGTTTTCATAATCTCAAGGCAAAGAAAGGAAAAGAATCCCTCCACTTTCAAATTTTTAAAAAACAATTGAAGTTAAATTCATTTCACCTCATTTTTGCACCACCATGATTAAACTTAGTGTCAACATCAATAAAATCGCTACCATTAGAAATGCACGAGGGGGAAATACCCCTGACCTTCTTCTAGCGGCACAAAAAATAGAATCCTTCGGCGCACACGGCATCACGGTTCATCCACGCCCAGACGAAAGACACATTCGCTATCAAGATGTTGTGGATTTGAAGGGAATCGTTCGAACTGAGCTGAACGTTGAGGGCAATCCAACGGAAAGCTTCATGGATTTGGTCGTGAAAACATTGCCTCACCAGGTCACACTTGTTCCTGATCAACCGGAGGCCTTGACCTCCAATGCAGGATGGGATACCATCCAACATGCTTCTTTTTTGAAAGAGGTCATTCAAAGATTGAAGTCTCTTGGTATACGGACCAGTATTTTCGTCGATCCAGACCTTGGACAAATTGAAGGAGCAAAAGAGACCGGAACGGATCGCATCGAACTGTACACGGAATCATTTGCATTAAAATACAACGAGAATCGCCAGGGAGCTATCGCCCCTTTTAAACATGCCGCATTATTGGCCAAAGAAATGGGCTTGGGGGTGAATGCCGGTCATGATTTGTCTTTGGTCAACCTGCGGTTTTTTGCTTCAGAAATTCCATTCTTGGATGAGGTATCCATTGGACACGCCCTGATCTCTGACGCCCTCTATTATGGGTTGGACAATACCGTTAAAATGTACTTGCATCAACTCAATCCCAGTTATCTATGATATTGTCCTCAAGAACAATTGGAGATCAAGGTTCGGATTTGATTATCCTCCACGGGCTGTTTGGTTCAGGTGACAATTGGCAAACCCACGCCAAATATCTAAGTCAATGGTTCAAGGTCACCTTGATGGATCAAAGAAATCACGGACACAGCGGACATGATCCTGAAATGAACTATGAAGTGATGGCGCAGGATGTTCATGAAACAATGCAGTCGTTGGGAATCAAAATAGCTCATCTGTTGGGACATTCCATGGGTGGAAAAACCGCCATGCATTTTTCTCAAAAATTTCCACACATGGTGGATCATCTCATGGTGATTGATATGGGTGTCAAAGCATACCCGCCCCACCATGGCCCCATTTTTAATGCAATACAAGCTGTAGATATCGAAAATTGCCCCAGCAGAAAAGAAGCTGAAATGCGCATTTCTCCTTTCATTCCTGACTTCTCTACTCAACAATTCCTATTAAAAAATATGTATTGGATTGAAGAGGGGAAGCTCGCATGGCGATTTAACGCTCCTGTATTGGAAACATCCATTGACAACATATTGGCTGCTCTTCCAGAAGGGACCACTTCTAATGAGACATTGTTTTTGACCGGTGGGAAATCCAGTTATGTGGTTGCAGACGATCATGCCTCGATAAAAACTTATTTTCCCCATGTCCAATTTGCGTGCATCGAGAAAGCAGGACATTGGGTGCATGCCGAGGCTCCGCAAGAATTTTTACAAATGATTCTTTCCTTCTTGCAAGTCGTTAAAACTGATTAATCTTTGTTTTTTTATCCGTATTTTTGAAGAAATTTAAGAATATGGAAAAGAAGATTATTACCCCATATGACTTTACCCGTGTGAGTGAAGTGGCCCTAGACCATGCGTTGGTTATGGGAAAAACCATCAAAGCAACCGTGTATGTCACCCACATCATTGATAACAAATTTCAGGTGGCCGAAGCAAAGGCCAAAATGAATGCGTTGAAAGAATGGGTAAGATCAGAAAAAGGGGAAAACATTGAGACCATTGTTCGAATTGGAAATATTTTCGAAGACATTGACAAAGTTTCTTCAGAAATGGAAGCTGATCTCATCATCATGGGAACCCATGGAATTCGTGGAATGCAATTCTTAACGGGCAGCAGGGCTTTGAAAATCGTTACTGAATCTTTGGTCCCTTTCATTGTTACCCAGGAAAGAACCATTCGTCCCCATGGTTATCACAAGTTGGTGGTTCCTATGGATCTTCAAAAAGAGACCAAGCAGAAATTGACTTCAGTAGGAAATATGGCCAAGTATTTCAATTCAAAAGTTTATTTGGTTTCACCCAATGAGACGGATGAGTTTTTGAGAAATCAATTGGAGCGCAATCTTGCTTTTGCAACAGAGTATTTGGCCGGTCGTGGAATTGATTATGAAGTTGAAATCACCGAGAACAAATCATTTGTGAAATCCATGATCAAGTATGCCGCAGCAATCGAAGCGGATTTGATTTGCATTGTAAACTCGCATGATAGTGGATTTATGGGCATGTTCAGCTCATCTGAGGAGCAACAGGTCATCAACAATGACGCACAAATTCCAGTGCTTTGTGTCAACGCGGTAAGCACCACCTTAAAAGACGTTGAATTCATCAAGTAAAACTGAATACACAACATTAAAAAAGGGGCTTTAATAGCCCCTTTTCTTTTATCCTTGGATGAAATCCATTACCAAGACGCAATGACAGTCTCATTGCCTGTGGTGACATCACCTATCTTACAACGGATGTCTGTACCAATTGGAAAATACAAATCCACACGACTTCCAAACTTGATAAAACCAAATTCTTGACCTTGAGCTATAGATTGACCAGGTTGTACGTAATAACAAATTCTTCTCGCCAATGCCCCAGCCACTTGCCTAAACAAAACTTCTTTTCCATTGTTGGCTTTTACAACAACTGTGGATCTTTCATTTTCAGTTGAACTCTTGGGGTGCCAGGCCACCAAGTATTTACCTGGATGGTATTTTACATAGGATACCTCACCTCCAACGGGAGTCCAATTGGCATGGACATTAATGGGAGACATGAAAATGGATACCTGAATTCTCTTGTCCTTAAAATACTCAGGCTCCTCAACTTCTTCTATCACCACAACCTTGCCATCGCAAGGAGCGACCAATTCATTGTCTTTGGCCATATTCATCCTTTTGGGCAATCTAAAAAATTGAAGAAATGCTATCCACAGAAAAATAACAGCCGCAGTAACAAAAAACTTCAACCAAAACAACCCCTCGGTTTGTTTGTCCCAAAAGACAACAAGACCCAAAACCAAGGTTGTAACAATGACTAAACCTCTTCCTTCCTTATGAATGGTCATACGCGATAAATTAAATAAACAAATGTGTAGGCCATGGGCATGGCCATCAAATATCCATCAAAACGATCCAACACTCCACCGTGACCGGGAATCAAAACCCCCGAATCTTTGACATTGGCTGTTCTTTTCAAATGTGACTCAATCAAATCCCCGATGGTACCAAAAATGGAGATAATCAAAGACAAAATAACCCAATGAGAGGTTGTCATTAAAAACAAATCACTTTGGATCATGTCCAGTTGACTGCAACCCAATCCGCAAAGAATGGTCGCAACCAAACCTCCAACAAAACCTTCCCAGGTTTTCTTTGGAGATACTTTTTCAAAGAGTTTGGTCTTACCAAATGTTCTTCCAACAAAGTACGCCCCTGAGTCATTGACCCAAAGCATTGCAAAAAATGTAATGGGCAACCATGGTGTGTATTCACCAGGAAGAAAAGCATACGAACTGACCAAAGACATGGGCAATGCTACATACACCCATCCCATTAACACGCGAGCAAAATCCATCGCAAAATGAGGACGTAAAACGACCAATTCCAATGTCATCAGCAAAACGAAAACGGGCAATAAAAACACCAAGTCCTGATAAGTCAGTACTTCTGAACCAATCAAAAAGAAAAAAATGTAAAAGGTTACACCCAAAACAATTCCTCCCCAAGCACGGTGTGATGAGGCCCCCGTCAATTGATAAAACTCATGAGATCCTACAAAAACCCATAGCAAAAAAAGCAATGCCGTTGCCGTTGGGCCCCACAAAAAGGCGCCAATCATGGCAAGGCCAAAGAACAGTCCTGTTATGGATCTAATGACTAGGTTACTCATTGGGCGCTTTTGGGGTATGGTCAGCTTCAGTCTCTGAATCCTTTTGATCATTCAATGAAGTTGGTTCTTCCGCTGCATCAGACATTGGGGTAGTTGATTCATCCACAACCTTGTTGTCTTCTGAAACAACCGATGTTGGTTCAGCATCTGCTACTTTGGCTTCTTCCTCCCATTGACGTGGACCCAAAACTTCAATCAAGTCATCTTTGAAGATGACTTCTTTTTCCAATAACTTTTGAGCCAATTGATCCAACTGATGCTTGTGGGCTTGCAACAATTCCTTGGCCTTGATGTAAGCTGTCTCAATGATTTTACTTACTTCCTCATCAATGATTCTTGCGGTTTCATCGCTGTAAGGTTTTTGAAATTGAGACTCACCAGAGCTATCGTAATAACTGCGGTTACCTATTCGCTCGTTCAAACCATAAATACTCACCATGGCGTAGGCCTGTTTGGTTACCTTTTCAAGATCTGACAACGCACCGGTGGAGATTTTTCCAAATGCGATTTCTTCAGCTGCCCTTCCACCCAAAGCTGCGCACATGTCATCCAATATTTGCTCTGTTGTGGTGATTTGACGTTCTTCAGGCAAGTACCACGCCGCACCGAGGGATCTTCCACGGGGCACGATGGTCACTTTGACCAAAGGAGAGGCGTATCTCAATAACCAACTCACCAATGCATGTCCACTTTCATGGTAGGCAATGGTTTTCTTTTCGTCAATAGAGATAATTTTATTTTTCTTTTCCAATCCACCAATGATTCGGTCAACAGCGTCCAAAAAGTCCTGTTTACCCACCGATGTGTGGCCTTTTCGGGCGGCGATCAAAGCAGCCTCGTTGCATACATTGGCAATATCTGCACCGCTGAAACCAGGAGTCTGTTTGGCCAAAAATTCAACATCCAATCCTTCCCCTTTTTTGATATTGGCCAAATGAACATTGAAAATCTGAACACGCTCTTTGACATCCGGCATGTCCACATAAATCTGACGATCAAAACGACCAGCACGCAATAGTGCTTTGTCTAATATGTCTGCACGGTTGGTTGCCGCAAGAATGATTACACCAGAGTTGGTCCCAAATCCATCCATCTCTGTCAACAATTGATTCAACGTGTTTTCGCGCTCATCATTGCTGCCAAAATTGATGTTCTTGCTTCGGGCACGACCAATGGCATCTATCTCATCGATGAAAATAATGGCTGGTGCTTTTTCCTTGGCTTGACGAAATAAATCACGCACTCGGCTAGCACCCACACCCACAAACATTTCCACAAAATCACTTCCTGATAAAGAAAAGAAAGGGACCTGCGCTTCTCCGGCTACGGCCTTTGCAAGCAACGTTTTACCTGTTCCTGGAGAACCTACCAAAAGGGCTCCCTTGGGAATCTTGGCCCCCAATTCTGTATATTTCTTGGGATTCTTAAGAAACTCTACAATCTCCTGAATCTCTTCTTTGGCGCCTTCCAAACCTGCAACATCATTGAAGGTAACTTGGGTTCCTTTGCCTTTTTCAAACAAAGTGGCTTTGGACTTTCCGATATTGAAAATCTGACCGCCACCGCCGCCACCGCCGCCCATGCGACGCATGATCAATACCCATCCCAAAATCATCACGCCCAACATGACAATCCACCAAATCAAACCTTGTGCAGTTTCATTGGGTGGTTGGTATCGAACGACAAAACCATTCTTTTCACCTGTGGCCTGAATCTCCTTTACAAATTCATCACCTGGAGGAATATTGAACCAATAATCCGCATTTCGTGAAAAACGAGACATGTTGTTGTTTGTGCCAATTTCATTTTTCAATGAATCCTGTCCTTTGGTGTTGAGGTAAACCAAAGCTGTATTACCATCATACTCCAACTTCTCAATCAAATGCTTGTCTGCAAATTGCTTGAATCGGGCAAAGTCTGTTTCTCTTCCATCACTGGAACTATTGAAGAACATTGTACCAATCAAGATGGCTGCTATTACTCCATAAACCCAATAAAAATTTAGATTTTTGGGAGCCTCTGGCATTTTTGGCTTTTGTTTTTTGTTATTGTCTGTGGCCATTTAAATGTTTCTTTATTCTTCTATTCGGGTAAATTTGGCATCTCCCCACAATTGCTCTAAGTTGTAAAATGTGCGTGTTTCCTCATCAAATATGTGAACCAACACGGTGAAATAATCCATTAGTATCCATTTGGCATTGCGTCTACCTTCGATTCTTCTGGGACTATCATTCAAGTTTTCTTCTGTAAATTTATCCACCCAGTTACTGATGGCTTCCACTTGGGTTGAGCTGTTTCCTGTGGCAATCACAAAATAATTGGCCACTGCTGACTCAATGTCTCTGAGATCCATTATTACAATGTTGGTTGCTTTCACTTCCTGCATTCCTTCAACAATCACATCGATGAGTTGTTCGTCTCCAGCTTTCTTTACTTTTTTAGCCATAATATTATTTGTGCAAATGTACAATCTTCCCCGCCAGAAAAATGTGCTTTATCTTCGCCATTGATGGAAATTAACCGCATTTCACTTTTAGAGGTTGACTCAACGAACAACTATGCCTCCAATTTGCTGAAATCGGAAAGATTGCCTCATGGTTCTGTCATAACGGCGCAATTCCAAACCCAAGGAAGGGGACAGCGTGACAATGTTTGGTTCAGTGAGGCGGATCAAAACTTGATGGCCAGTTGGGTTTTCCATTTTTCTCATTTGAAAGTATCGCAAGGATTTGCCTACAATCAGGCCGTTGCACTATCTCTTCGTCAAACAATTGCTCAATTCCTGCATCACGATGTCTTGATCAAATGGCCAAATGACATTGTCGTACAAAACAAAAAAGTGGCTGGTGTTTTAATAGAGAATGTAGTGCAAGGCGATGCCATCAAAACTTCTATTTGTGGCATTGGAATCAATGTATTTCAACAGCAATTTGAATTATCCCACGCTAGCTCGATGGCTTTGATGGGAGCCAAATTGAACCATGTCGACCAGCTATTGCTTGCTTTACATGAAAACCTAATGACGCAGTTGAACCTTATCCAGTCTAACGCCAATTCAATTTCTCGAGCCTATCAACAACATCTTTATCAGGCAGGACAATTTGTTGAATTTTATCACAACCATGATCAACGATCAGGAAGAATCAATGGGGTGGATGAATGGGGACGGCTGATGATCGAATTTGAGAACGGTGTGATTCAGCACTTTCATGCTGGTGAAATTCGATGGATTTGGGCATAAAAAAAGGACCCTAAGGTCCTTTTGTATCGCTATCTAATCATTACTTTTCTTTGTGACCTGCCACCACTGTTACACAGCCCTGACGGACGATGGTACCACCTGAGTCTGGCACGCGTACACGCACTTTCAATTGCTGCGTATTGGCCATTCTAAAATCAAAATTGGTTTTATTGGTCGCAGTTTTATTGGTGTACAACAATTCATCATTGGTATCCAAAACTTCAAACTCCACCTCGGGCAATACAGGGTGAGCCATCACCACCAAACGGTAATCTTTGCCACCATAAAAAGTCATTAAAACTTCTGCCTCATCTCCTTCCATGAATAGGGCGGCGTTGTAATTTTCATTTTGAATATAGCCGGATAAATTGGGCAATACACGATTCTTTGTAAAGGCTCTACACTGGGCTGAGGCTGCTGAAGCCATCAACAACATTACAGCTAGAGAGAAAAATATTTTCTTCATTGGATTATGCATTAAGAGATGTACTTGGTTCTGATCTTTTTCACTGTTTCTGTAAGTGCTTTAAGGGTGTCATCCTTAACAGCTGTTTTGGCTCCATTTCCAATGACCATTACACCATCATCGGCTTTGGTAACGGTTGTTTTCTCTGAAGACATTTCCACTTGACTCAAGACCTTTTGAATCTCCAACAAATCGTTTTTCATGTCATTCAAAACAGGTTTAGAATCGAAACTAGAATAGTAATTCAACAAATTCTCTAGAACCAATTTTTGTTCACCGATTCTGGTTTTCAACGCATCGCCTTTGGCCTTTTGAGCATATTGCAAGCTCAAATGCAAAGCCTCTAACCAACCTCCAGAGATCACCAAAGCAGAAATTTCAATTCTGTTGTTTTCTTTCAAATAACCATTCAAATCGCCATAAGCTGAAGTAACGATTTTCAAAATGCTGTCTCTGTTGTCTTGATTCTCGGCCAATTTGGTCACCACTGAATCATTGATTCCTCCATCAATAGACATGGCTGAAGCCAATTTTTTAGCAGCTGCGAAATAGACCATGCTCTCTTGCTTTTGATCAAAAATGGAAGCGTAACTCAAATCAGCACCATAAATACCCAAATTGATGGCCTGCTTGGCTTCACCAATGTATTTGTCCACGTTCTCAACGGGGTTCAACATTTTCTTGTCATAAGAATAGCCTTCCTTTTTAATCAAAGAAGCCATCTCAATTGGAGAGGGGATATTGAAAAATATTTTCTTCAATTGCTCAATGCGCGCTTGATCCATGGAGTCCTTTTTGGCATCCATTGGAGGCTGCTGCTGTGTGCTTTGTTGACATCCTCCACAAGAGGTGAACTGCAAAGCCGACATGGCCAATCCGCTCATCACAACAAAACCAATCAATCTTTTCTTCATACGGGAATATTTAAGTTTGGTCCTTTAACGCTATAAATGTAAAATAGTTTCTGCAAATTCACAACCTTTAATTGCCTATGGCCGCAAATGTTGGACATTTTTTATCATTCCGCTCCATTTTGCCCTTTCCAAAGGTGTTCCTTTGGCCAATTTTCTAAATTCTTCCGCGGTCATTTCCAGCCACTCTGTTTGGGATTTGGTCAAAACATCCTTTCTGGGTTCAAACCTCTTTTCATTGTGGGCTTTGGCAAATCGATTCCATGGACAAACATCTTGACATATATCACAACCAAAAATCCAATCTTGCCACTGCCCCTTGTTCCCTTCGGGAATAGCCTCTTTTAACTCTATGGTGAAATAAGAAATACACTTGCTTCCATCCACTACTTGGGGTTGCACAATGGCATCTGTTGGGCAAGCTTCTATGCATAGGGTGCATGTTCCGCAATGATCTGTTGTTGGGCCATCTTCCTGCAAAACCACATCCATAATGAGTTCCGCGATGAAAAAAAATGATCCTGTTTGTTTTTGAATCAAATTTCCATTTTTTCCCATCCATCCCAATCCTGACTTCACGGCCCAGGCCTTCTCCAGTATGGGAGCACTATCTACAAAATATCTACCGGAAATGTCACCCCACTCAGATTGAATCTTTTCAAACAGGGTTTTTAATTTGTCTTTTACTACAAAGTGATAGTCTTCACCGTAGGCATATTTGGCAATTTTGGTGTCCTCACTTTCAATCCTTTCTTCGGGGAAATAATTGTAGAGCAAACTCACTACGGAGCGACTGCCTGGCACCAATTTCTGCGTGTCCAAACGCTCGTCAAAGTAGCGCTCCATGTAGGCCATTTTACCATGATACCCTTGGCTTAACCACTGGTCCAAGCGCTTGGCCTCCTCTTCTAAAAAACCCGACGGACTGATGCCACATGCCATGAATCCCAATTCCTTGGCCCATGCTTTTAATTGTTGACTTCTTTGCTGCGCAATCCAATCCATGCATTAAAACAATTGCCCTGGATTTCTATTTCCGGTGCGACCCAAATGCGTGTAGGCCTTATCGGTAATTTGACGACCTCTTGGGGTCCTCATTAAAAAACCCTCCTGGATCAAGAATGGCTCATAAACTTCTTCGATGGTGCCTGAATCCTCACCCACCGCTGTAGCAATGGTGGTTAATCCCACTGGACCTCCATTGAACTTGTCCATCATGCAAACCAAAATCTTATTGTCCATCTCATCTAATCCATAAGTGTCGACATTTAGCGCATTCAGAGCCATTTGGGTAATGTCCAATGCAATGGTGCCATCCCCTTTGATCTGAGCAAAATCGCGAACGCGTCTCAACAATGCATTGGCTATTCTGGGCGTGCCTCGGCTGCGACGGGCCATTTCAAAAGCTGCTGACTCATGAATGGGGATACCCAAAATACCGGCACTTCGTTCGACGATGTCTGTCAAGATTTTTGCATCGTAATAAGACAATCGAGCATTGATTCCAAAACGCGCACGCAAAGGTGATGTCAACAAACCCGAACGGGTTGTGGCCCCAACCAATGTAAAAGGATTGAGGGCAATCTGAACGGTTCGCGCATTGGGTCCCGTATCGATCACCAAATCAATTTTAAAATCTTCCATGGCAGAGTACAAATACTCCTCTACCACAGGGCTTAGGCGATGAATTTCATCAATGAATAATATATCATTGGGCTCTAGGTTGGTCAAGAGACCAGCTAAATCAGCTGGCTTATCCAAAACAGGGCCCGAAGTGGTTTTTATCCCCACCCCCATTTCATTGGCGATGATATTGGCCAATGTAGTTTTGCCCAATCCAGGGGGGCCATGCAACAAAACATGATCTAAACTTTCCTCTCGCAACTTGGCTGCAGAAACAAAAATCTGTAGGTTCTCTAAAACTTGACGTTGACCTGTAAAGTCATCGAACATCTTGGGCCTGAGCGCACGCTCAAAATCCCGATCTCCTCCATTTTCCGCTTGTGCTCGGATATCAAATTCAGACATGGTGACAAAGTTAAATCAATCTTCTAGGATTCTGTCCGCATATCTTCCCCATAGTTCTTCAAAAAGTATCCTTGCCTTAAAAACATACAAAGGGGCATAGAAGTTTTGATCGATGGCGTGATTATTCTTCAGCATGATGCGGTAGCCATATCCCATACCCACAGCCACCCATGGAGAAAATTTATATTCGATGGAAACGGAAGGTTCATATAAAATCACCCATCCCTCCTGCCATTTTGTATTCTCACCATTCTCCTTCCAATGTAAAAACGACTTCCCACAGCCCAATTGAACAGGGAGGGAAGCAACCCAATTGTTTTTGTTATAAAACACAAAATCCCCAAAGAGTGAAGTGTAACGCATTTTCAGCGGAATAAGTTGATCAACAGACGGCATATATTCCTCGACACCTCGCTCCATCCAATGGTAGCCTATTCCCAAAGTCAATCGCCGATTGAAGATTAATCCAGCCTTGATGGCCTGAATCCCGATGCGTCTTCCCGTCATGAAAGAATTGTAACTTGTCCAATACAACGTTGGTTTGGGGACTTGCGACAAATGGTTCCTCAAGGTATCACCTAGCTCATACGTCTGGCCAGGGGAAAGGAATGGTACGGCGACAAAACAATACAAACAAAAAATCCGCAACCAATAGCTGCGGATTTTTTTATCAATCGATATTTTCTTAATGTGCGTGTTCACCAGCTTTCAAAGGAACAATCTGAGATACAAAATCTTCCTCATGTTCAGGGTTGGAATAATCATAAGCCCAACGGTGCACTTCTGGAAGAGCGCCAGGCCAGTTACCATGCATATGCGCCACTGGTGTGGTCCATTCCAAGGTGTTGGAATTCCAAGGGTTTTGCGTAGCTTTTTGTCCGTACCAAATGCTGTGGAAGAAGTTGAAGATAAACAACAACTGCGCCGCGCCACCAATGATGGCAAAGGTGGAAATCATCGGATTCAAATCCATCACCGCATCCAAATAGTCGAATTCAGAGTAATCGTAATAACGACGAGGTGCTCCAGCGATACCAACAAAGTGCATGGGGAAGAATACTCCAAATCCACAAACCATGGTCAACCAGAAGTGAGCGTAACCCAATTTCGAATTCATCATTCGGCCATACATTTTGGGGAACCAGTGATAAACACCACCCAACATTCCGAAGATAGCAGACATACCCATTACAATGTGGAAGTGAGCCACGACAAAATAAGTATCGTGAACATTCACATCCAAAGCAGAGTCAGCCAATATGATACCGGTCAAACCACCTGTTACGAAAGTGCTCACCAAACCAACAGAGAACATCATGGCTGGAGTGAACTTGATGTTCCCTTGCCATAAAGTTGTAATATAGTTAAACGCCTTAACCGCTGAAGGAATCGCAATCAACAAAGTGGTGAATACGAATACTGAACCGATGAAAGGATTCATACCAGTCACATACATGTGGTGACCCCAAACGATGAAAGACAAGAAACCGATGGCCAAGATAGAACCGATCATGGCTTTGTAACCAAAGATGGGTTTGCGTGAATTTGTAGCGATTACCTCAGAAGAGATACCCAAAGCAGGCAACAATACGATGTATACCTCAGGGTGACCCAAGAACCAGAACAAATGCTGGAACAAAATGGGAGAACCTCCTGTAACGTCTAATGCTTCACCTTGAATGAAAATATCAGACAAGTAGAAGGCAGTTCCCATGGTTCTGTCCATGATCAAAAGCACAACGCAAGAAACCAAAACTGGGAAAGACAATACACCCAAAATAGCTGTTACCAATAGTGCCCAAATGGTCAAAGGCAAACGGGTCATTTTCATTCCCTTTGTTCTCAAGTTCACGATGGTTACGATGTAGTTCAAACCACCCAATAAAGAAGAGGCAACGAACAAAACCATTGAAATCAACCACAAGGTCATACCTGTTCCTGAACCGGGCATTGCTTGAGGCAAAGCTGACAAAGGAGGATAAATGGTCCATCCACCTGAAGCGGCACCACCTTCAACGAACAAAGAAGCCACCATGATTAAACTTGAAACCAAGAAGAACCAATAAGACAACATGTTCATGAAGCCAGAAGCCATATCACGTGCGCCGATTTGCAATGGAATAAGCAAGTTGGCAAAAGTTCCTGACAAACCACCAGTCAATACAAAGAATACCATGATGGTACCATGTATGGTAACCATGGCCAAATAAGCGTTCTTGTCCAAAATTCCATCTGGTGCCCATTTGTCACCGAGGAATGCATTCAAAATGCCAAACTTCTCTCCTGGCCATCCCAATTGAAGGCGGAAGAAAATAGACAACATAACTGCGATGACTCCCATGAAAATAGCAGTAACCAAAAACTGCTTGGAGATCATCTTATGATCTTGAGAAAAGATGTATTTTGAGATAAAGCTTTCCTCGTGATGTCCGTGATCGTGTGAATGTGCTCCCATTTCTCTCTGTCTATTTTTTAATTAATTGATGCCATTGTTTTAGTCGTGTCTGCTTCTGGAGTGGCAGGCGACGTTTCTTTCTTCTCGTTCTTGTCTCCACCGAAAGTTTTCTGCTCAGCCAACCATGCTGCATAATCTTCTGGTGTATCCACAACAACGGTCATTTTCATATTGAAATGAGCCGCTCCACATACCTTATTGCAAAGCAAAAGATAATCGAACTTGTCATTACCCAATTTCTTTCTCATCTCAGCAGTCGTGATGGTCGGCTTCATTTTGAAACGAGTAGGCACACCAGGTACGGTATTCATTTGTGCTCTAAAATGAGGCATGTAGGCAGAGTGAATCACATCTTGAGAACGGAAAACGAACTCAATTTCTTGACCAACTGGAATGTGGAATTCTCCTTTTACCAATTTGTCATCTGCTCCTGCTTTCCACTGACTTAAACCGTTCAATTCATTCTCCTTCAAATCCAAGATACGCTGCTTATGGCGCTTCAACTTGTACAATTGATCCTCTAAACTTTCCAAATAGCTTTCCGGCATGGTGCCCTCTGCCTTTCCATTGGCAATGGTCTTTTCAGTTTCTTCAATGTTGTGGTCTATCTCAGCCAACTTTGCTGCAACGCCCTCTTCCGTTACCAATCCCAATCCATTGGAACTACCAATCAAATTGAAATCAGCCGCACCAAAAACCTTGTTTTCTCCGGGGTAACGCGCTGTCCAGTCAAACTGCTTAGAATACAACTCAATTTGCATCGCATCCGCAGAAGCAGGACCTGTCATGTTGTTCCATGTGATCAAACCATAAACAATGATGAAAGCCATGGTAACACCAGGAATCAAAGTCCACAACATTTCCAGACGATTGTCATGCGCAAAGAACTTGGCCTTGCGTGCTGGATTGAAACGGTATTTGTTGGCGAAGGTGAACAACAAATAGTTGACGATGAAAAACACAATGGTAATCATCCAAATATTCACCGACATCAACTTGTCTACTGCAACACCATGCTCAGATGCTGACTCTGGCAAATAATCTCCATACTTCACATACAAATAAATTGTACCAGCGAAGAATGCGATCATCCATACAATCCAAGCATTGGCATTTAGACGATTGTCTGCTGCAGTTATTTCCTCTTCACGTGTATTTCTTAAACTGCGAGATAAGTCGTACACTTTAGTCAACTGAGCAATTGCAATAATTGCCAAGACTAACACTAAAAGAATGAATAGATTCATGTTTTCTTTTTTTACTTTCCTACTTTATCAATTAAATGCTGTGGTGCTCACTTTCCTCAAGGAAAGGATGTTTCACTGGAATCAAGTTTGCCTTGGTTAACGCCGATGTAAACATGCGCACAAATAAACCCAAAAATCCAATAAACAAACCTAATTCGAACCAAAATGTAAATGTTTCATGTCCATGATTGGTACCAGGTACTACGGCCAGATACAAATCAAAGAAGTGAGAGATGAAAATGATGACACCTACACGGGTCAAATACTTGGTATTTCTTTTCGCATCGCGTGACAATAGCACATAAAATGGAACAACAAAATTCACAAAGAAAATGGTCCACATCATGCCCATGTAATGCTCATAACGCTCTTTGAAATAGGTGATTTCCTCAGGAATATCTGAATACCAAATCAACATGTATTGACAGAACCACAAATAGCTCCACAACATAGAGATGGCAAAAATCCATTTGCCCAAATCATGAATGTGAGAATCATTTAAATTTTGGAAATAACCCAAATTCTTCATCCAAACGATAGACAACGTTGCAAAAATCATGGTGGTTACCCACATTCCTGAGAAGATGTACCAACCGTACATGGTCGAATACCAGTGCGTATCAATGCTCATCAATACATCCCATGACATGGTAGAAGAGAATACTGCAAAGAAAACCAAGAATACTGCACTCTTTCTGTACTGCATGTAATGCAAAACGGTACCTCCCTCTGTGTCCTCTTGAATCGACCACTCACGGAATTTGCGAGAGAAATAGATGAAAACACCTGCGTAAGCCAACATTCTCAACCAGAAAAACCAAGCAGACAAATAAGGTTTTTTGTTCGCGATGATTTCATCATAAGCTGGAGAATTGACGTCATGCAATTCAGGATCCATCCAATGATACAGGTGGTTGATATGGAATTGACCCGCCAATACAACCAACAAAACGATGCCTACTCCAACTGGAATAAACTGGAACATCGCTTCGAAAACACGCTTCACCATGGCCGACCAAGCCGCCTCTGTGGCGTACTGCAAGGCATAGAAAAACATGGCTCCCAATGAAATGGCAAAAAAGAAGAAGCCATTGATGAGGATGTTGGCCCACCAATATTGGTGATGCTCAGTGTGGTCAACAAACCAACCGGCAATTAAAGCAACCAAACCAATACCCATACCGATGGTGGTCCACTTGTTTACCCCACTCGGAATTTGAAATTGTAATTTATCTTGTGTCATCATGGTCTATCGATTAAGGTTTGGCAGTTTCTGTTGTTTCTGCAGCAGGAGCAGCCTCAGCAGCCGCCAATACCACCATATCATTCTTATCAAACGTTGGAGAAGGAGCACCTTTTTGCAGGCACTTTACATACTCCACGACTTGCCAACGCTCCAATTTGGTCATCTGAGAGGCGTGAGAACCCATCAAACCTTTACCATGCGTGATGGAATGGTACATTTTTCCTTCAGGCAAATCTTTCAACTTTCCAGGATAATCTGGGGCGACAATCTTTCCACTAGCGGAAATAGCTCCATCACCTTTTCCTTCTTTACCATGGCAATGCGCACACATTTTTTGGTAAATCTCCGCACCTTTTTCGATATTGGCTTTGTTGCTCAACAACGGAGACTTCACCTCTGACGCGGCACGCTCATAATCCTCTGGAGTATTCTTCAAAGCATATGGCATAATCATGAAAGAAGCACCTGCAGAAGTCAACTTCTCAGCACGCTTCATGTCCGCTTCCATGAATGGAACCGTACCGGGGGCTGGTTTGCGTGACAATTTGGTCACCACTCCGGCATCCGCCTTTTGCTGCCAAGTCCAATCCATGTGCTTGTTGCTACCATAATCCACATAAGCTTCTAAGGCAGGAGAACGATACATGTCTGGCATGTACTCATAACCCGCAGAATTGGGATCAACTCGGCATGATGTTACTGCTAACACCACGGAGAGGGCTGCTGTAATTTTTATCAAGGGGCGCTTCATAATCAATAATTCTTTATGCTTAATTCATAAACATCTGTTGTGTTGATCAAAGCCTCGATATCTGACTCTGACATTCCACCATTTTGTTCCGTTGTAATTTCCATTACAAACTTATCGTCCGTTGTTCGTGGATCGGGGTTGCTTGCTGGCATTCCTGGCAAAGTACCATTGCGCAACAAGTAAGTCAACACCATACCATGTGCTCCGCAGAATACAGAGAATTCGAAAATGATGGGAACAAATGCAGGTGCATTCTCAATCCATGAAAAACTGGGTTTACCACCAATGTTCATGGGCCAATCGTGAATCATAAAATACCATGTTCCCAAAATGGCCAAGGCTGTACCGGTAGAGGCATACATGAAAGACGCAATGGCCAATCTTGTGCGCTTAACCCCAATTACAGGATCCAAACCGTGAACGGGAAATGGAGAGAACACGTCTTTTACACGAATTCCTTTTGCAACCAATGCACGTGCAGCGTCCATCAACTTTTGGTCGTCATCGTACATTACGTGAAATACTTTGTTTGCCATGGTTGTTATATATACCAATTAGTGTTTTTCTGCTTCTTTTTTGTAAGACTCTCCACTCATTTTCAAAATGGTCTTCAATTCGTTCAACGCCAATACTGGGAAGTAACGAGCGAACAACAAGAACAAGGTGAAGAAAATGCCGATGGTTCCGATGAACATACCGACATCGATGCCTGATGGGTGGAACTCACCCCATGCTCCGGGAACATAGTCACGGTGAATAGAGGTAACGATGATTACAAAACGCTCGAACCACATACCGATGTTCACCACGATTGACAAAACAAAGGTCGCAGCCAAGTTGGTACGAATCTTCTTGAACCAAAATAGCTGTGGGCTGATTACGTTACATGTCATCATCATCCAATAAGACCAGCTGTAAGGGCCTGAGAAACGGTTGATGAAGGCATACGCTTCATACTCCACCCCACTGTACCAAGAGATAAACAACTCGGTCAAATAAGCCACACCCACAATTGAACCTGTCACGATGATAACGATGTTCATGTATTCCACGTGCTTAACGTGAATATAGGCCTCCAATTTCATCGTTTTGCGCATGATCAACAACAAGGTCAATACCATAGCAAATCCTGAGAAAATCGCTCCAGATACGAAATAAGGAGGGAAGATGGTGGTATGCCAACCAGGAACGACAGAAGTAGCAAAGTCCATGGATACAATCGAGTGAACCGAGAATACCAATGGGGTTGCAATACCAGCCAAAACCAAAGACACCTCTTCAAAACGGGTCCAGTTCTTTGCGCGACCTGACCAACCAAAACTAAGAATGCTGTAGAAGCGCTTCATGCCTGGCTTAACCATGCGGTCACGAATGGTTGCGAAATCAGGAATCAAACCAATGTACCAGAAAACCAATGATACAGAGAAGTAAGTGGAGATCGCAAATACGTCCCACATCAAAGCTGAGTTGAAGTTGGGCCAAAGCGATCCAAACTGGTTGGGCAATGGCAAAGTCCAATAGGCCATCCATACGCGACCCATGTGAAACACGGGGAAGATGGCAGCCATGATTACCGCAAAGATGGTCATCGCTTCTGCAGAACGGTTAATCGCCATTCTCCAACGCTGACGGAACAACAACAATACCGCAGAAATCAAGGTTCCTGCGTGACCGATACCTACCCACCAAACGAAGTTGGTGATGTCCCATGCCCAGCCTACAGTTTTGTTCAAACCCCAAGCACCAATACCGGTACCAACAAGGTAAGCAATGCAGCTCAAACCATAAATCGCGATGATCGCAGCAATGGTAATGGCTATTTTCCACTCACGAGGTGCAGGTCCTTCGATGGGTCCACAAATGTCCTTCGTGATGTCATGATAAGTCTTGTGACCTAAAATGAGGGGTTGACGGATAGAAGCTTCTTTTAACATAGGATTTTATTATGCTTCGGTTTCAATGTTTCTAACTTTTGTCATGTAGTAGATATTGGGTTGAATACCTACTTCTTCTAAGGCGTGGTAAGAACGGTTGTTCTTGGCGCGCATGATGTTCTCACTGGCAGTGTCGTTCAAATCACCAAATACAATGGCGTGTGTTGGACATGCCTCTGCGCAAGCTGTAACGATTGCACCATCCGCAACCACTTCACCACGTTTCTTGGCATCAATTTTACCAGCCTGAATACGCTGTTGACACATGCTACATTTCTCCATTACACCACGTGTACGAACAGTAACATCTGGATTCAATACCATACGCATCGTCTCGTCTTGTGCAGGATTGAATTTAGAGAACTTGTCATTGGTTACATAGTTGAACCAGTTAAAGCGACGCACTTTGTAAGGACAGTTGTTGGCGCAATAACGTGTGCCGATACAACGGTTGTAAGCCATGTTGTTCAAACCTTCATTGCTATGAGCTGTAGCAGCTACTGGACAAACCGTCTCGCAAGGAGCATGGTTACAGTGCTGACACATCATTGGCATGTGAACAGTTTGAGGATTCTCAGTTGGAATTTCCATGTCACCATAAGCGGCAATGGTACCCAAACCTTTATTTTCTTTGGTCTCTTCTAAAGTATTGAAATCAGAAGAGAAATAACGGTCGATGCGCATCCAATGCATGTCGCGGTGGCGACGCACTTCGTCTTTTCCTACTACAGGAACGTTGTTCTCTGTATGACAAGCTGTGATACAAGCTCCGCAACCGATACAGCTGGTCAAGTCGATGGTCATACCCCAACGGTGTCCAACATTCTCAACTGGATGCTCTGCCCACAAATCCATGTCCCTTACTGGAACGCGATCCCCTTTAGCCGTAATTTCACCATCACCATTCACATCATGGTGAACAGGCAATGTATTGGCTGTATTCCAAGAAGCTTTTCCTTTCTCGGCTGTTTTTTCTTTTAAATAAGCTGCCAAAGAAGTTTCTTTGACCACAGAGTCACGACCCATGACGGTGCTGTGCAACTGTGTAGAAGCCATGGGATACATTTCACCAGTAGGTTCAATGGTCACATCATAATTGGCATAGATTCCTTTGTTCACAAAAACAAAAGCGTTCTTACCGATGGTCATGCGCTTCTCGCCATCCATGATATAATCACCGTCGCCATCTACTTGGTAGGCTGCTTTTCCAATGACTTCATCATTGGCTCCACGTCCATAACCCAAAGCGATGCTCACTGTTCCTCTTTTTTGACCAGGTGTAGCTACTGCTGGAAGAATGATTTCCTTTCCATTGGCAACCACTTTAACCAATGAAGACTCTTCTTGCTCTCCAATGTAGAGATTCAAGTTCATGTCTTTCATATCGGCTGGCGCCATGGCCACATAGTTGTCCCAGGTTACTTTGGTAATGGGATCTGGCGTCTCTTGCAAAACAGGATTGCTGGCATGGTTACCCAATCCCAAATTCACTGATGTATACAATGACATCTCCCACTTGCCTCCTTTCTTGGACGAAATTTTGGATAAGCTCTCGCTAACCGTCACATTGGCTGCTGGAGCGGAAGGCATAATCGCTGATACCGCCGCCATGGCTGAAGCTGTTGCAGCATCCACATTGTCCACGACAACAGGAGCATTAGAGCTAAAAGTTCCATTGTGAACTGCAGTGTACCAATTGCTATCAGAATCCATCATTGCTGGTGTATAACCTGCATTGAACGTCATTCTCAAATAATCATAGTAACTGCTATTGTTTCCAGACCAAGCCAAATAATTTTGACCTGCAGGTCGGGTATTGTACAAAGGATTGATGGTGGGTTGAATCAAGTCTGTTCTTCCTGCCATCGCACTCGCATCATCCCATGATTCCAACTGATGGTGATCAGGAGCCATGAAATTACACATTGCTGCAGTCTCATCTGCAAACAAAGCGGTGGATACTTTGGTTTTCACTTTGGACATCGCTGCTGCGAAATTCAAATGAGCCAAGTTATAAACGGGATTACAGCCATGTACAATCAATACATCTACTGCACCGCTATTCATCTCAGCCACCAACGCTTCTACATCTGCATCATTTCCTGCGAAAAGATTCAAATGATTGCTCATATCGATGGTTGAACCATAGTTGTTCAACATCTGATTAATGGCAATGACCACCTTTTGGGCGTCAGCATCGTTGCTTCCTGCAACAACCAAAGACTTACCTGCGTTGGCTTTCAATTCAGCAGCCAACTTGGTGAACACACTGGACTCAATACCTTCTACTTGTGCTTTACCACCATTCAAAGCGTTGTAAATGGCTGCCAAAACCTGCCCTTCTTGCGATGGCTTGATGGCGACACGAACATCAGCATTAGAACCCGTCAAAGACATGTTGGATTCAAACTGATAGTGCTTGCTCATGTTGCCGTTTTCAGGACGACGACCATCAGCATAAGCGCCTTGGAATAAATTGGACGTCAACCAAGAACCCAAGAAATCAGCGGCCACGCTGACAATCACTTGAGCCTTTTCAAAATTGTATTGTGGAACGACAGCCTTACCAAAAGCCTCTTGATTGGCTTTGGTCATGCCGTAATAAGAAACAACATCATACTGCACATGCTTCACTTTTCCAGCGTGGTGCGCAGAGAAAGCATTGATGGCATTTTTGGTAGTTTGACTGATGATGGTATTAGAAAGAATGCGAACATTCTTTGCAGAAGCCATAACCTCCATCATTTCCTTGTCCAAGTTGGTCCAAGAAATATCAGAAGCACCAGATTTTGGACCCTTCAAACGATCCTCGTCATAAATCTCTAGTACAGATGCATTGATTCTGGCGTTAATCGCACCTTTACCCAATCCATGTGATTTGTTTCCTTTGATGAAAATAGGACGACCTTCGCGGGTCTTGACCAAAATGTTGGCGTAATCTGACCCATCATAATAAGTCGTTGCGTAATAATTGGGAATACCTGGTGTGATATCCTCTGGCTTCACCACATAAGGAATGCTCTTCACTACAGGCGCTTCGCAAGCTGCTAAAGTAGCCGCTGCTACACTGAAACCCATGAATTTCAAGAAATCACGACGTCCGGTGTTGGCTTTGGATAATTTTTCATCTGCAAAAGCATTTAACCCATTGCTCGCTGGAGCAAACTCTTGAGAAACTGCTTCTTGGAATGATTCGCGATTGCTGAACTCTTCCAAGCTGGTCCAATATTTTTTATTGTTACTCATGTTCGTAGATCCTAAAAAATTAATAGTGACACTTACCACATTCCCATCCGCCCATTTCTTTCACCGTAACCTCGCCATCTTCCATGATGTCCTTTAAGGTACGCTTACCCACTGCAGATGATTTGAAACGATTGTGCATCTCTTCGTAGTAGTCAGAACTGGCCAAATCAATATTGGCTTTGTTGTGACACTCTATACACCATCCCATGGTTAAAGTCGGCTTGGACAATTTGATCAAACCAACCACATCCTCTTGAGCGTTAATTTCCTCAACTGGAGCCAAACGACCCACATTGTAGGTTTGAACTGGACCATGGCATTGCTTACAATCCAATTTAGCTCCTGTTACGTGCAAACTGTGATTAAAATTCACGTGGTCTGGCAAGTTGTGTACTTTGTTCCATTGAATGGGCTTCTGCTCATAATTCTGAATGTATTGACCTGTTGCAGGGTCAAAACCGATGGCAGCATAGATTTTGGCAATTTCCTTCTCACCAGAAACAGGGCC
>JBDKGG010000072.1:0-37213 GCA_039798325.1 Bacteroidota bacterium | reverse complement strand
ATTTTATTTTTTTGCTGATTTTCTTTCGATTTTAGTGTCACCTGCTAAATCTTTTGTTGTGTTTTTTGAATTGGACGAGTTGACAACTTTTTGACCTGTTTTCGCCTCCAATTCAAGCCTTGCTACTTTGGCAACATTTCCACCTTGTTCAGCTATTTTTTTGCTTCCTTCAAAGTTGCGGGGTTGAATAACGGCAGATATTTCTTTTGCTGATGCCTCTGCCAGCATGTTCAAAATCAACTCTGTGTTGGTCATGTTATCTCTTAAATTTTCCTTCTTTAGTTGCTTGAGTAATTTGTATTCCTTTGTTGTCTTTCCTCTCCAAGTTTTTGAAATGATATCGGTTAGGGTGGCAAATTGATTTCCCTCTTTGACACCTCTTTTCTTCCATTCATTTGTTAAATCATTGCGGATTTCAATACTCTTGAGTCTTTGATTGATCCAACTTTCGGAATAACCCAATTGTTTATACTGCTCCAACGCTCGATCTATACTGAGTTCAGGATCTTGCATTTCGTCCAACCTCTCTGCTGCAATCTGAGCAAGCCATAATTTAAAGGATTCCGCCTTTGGCGAAGGAATGGATTGTATCAATCGAAATATTTGCTCTGTATCAGCAACATCTGTTTCTCTTTGTTTGCCATCTTCAGCGAGCATTTTCATCTGTCCGATTTTTTCGGACAGTTCACTGCCTTCCTTTTTCAGCTTCGCTTTTAGATCGCTCCAATACTTTCTCGGTCGGTCAGTACCTGTCAATATTTCAATCACATCAATGATGGATAAATAGTACTTTTCATGCTCTGCATCCCAAATGATGCGAACTTGCTTTTCTTCAAACATTTGAAGGGCCGTTTCTTTGGTCATATCGATGATGGTTCGTGTCTTTAATACTCTCAACTATTGATACGATCAAAAGTAGCGTAGAAGTTATGAGGTGATCACACATAAATTATAGGAACAGAAATTTGGAATGAAACGCATTTTAGCAATAGAAATGTTCCTCCCTTTAATAAGGTTGAACGCTGATTTCTAGCCCTTCAAAAACGGCGAATACATCATGATGGCGTGATTCTCGCTCACCAACTCTTCAGTGATTTCTTGCGTCAGTAGCGAGGTCTTCCGCTTCCAAATTTTATTGTGGCGGGTATAGCCTCCCCAAGATTGCTGCGCAAAATGATGATCTGTTTCAACAACTTCATACGCTTCGTC
Organism: Bacteroidota bacterium; assembly: GCA_039798325.1. Classification (GTDB taxonomy): domain Bacteria; phylum Bacteroidota; class Bacteroidia; order Flavobacteriales_D; family Sanyastnellaceae; genus CAMCTV01. The sequence goes on along the minus strand of JBDKGG010000072.1, from coordinate 36,004 downwards.
CAACGCGCCATCACACAGAATTTCGCCATGTAAAAAAACGTCATCCAACCACAATTTCAATTGAAAGGTGTGGGGAGAATTGTTCTTCAACTGCAAATCCACGTAATTATAAGATAGTGTTGCGCCGCAGGCAAAGGGGATGGTGCGGTTGACATCCGGAAATACATCATAACCATGACGCCATCTCTCTTCAACAGTCAATGGAGTATGCAAAGCCATCCAATACAACAGATTCCCCAATTGGCACAGGCCCCCGCCCGTGTCTTTGGAAATTTGTCCATTGTGCAATGTCATTCCTTCCAAGTAACCTTTCGATTTTGTTGGACGCCCCACCAATCGCCAAATAGAAAAGGTCTGACCGGGTTCTATCACCACTTCATGCAAATGTTGAATGGCTATTTTTAGATTGGTTACTTTGTTGCGCTGCAAATACATGTCCACATCCTTCAGCGGCCGCAAAAGCATCGATCGATGTTGAATGACGGAGTGCCTGAAATCTATGTTGGATGTAACCTTGGCGAAACGGGTTTTTCCAAAAATCCACTTTAAGCGCCTTTTTAGAATAAAGTATTCTCTCCCCAAGAATTTACGCAAATCGCCACGGTGCGCTGGCTTTTCAACGGCTTGTGGGTAATTCATGTTAATGCACTTCATGAAAGGCAAAAGCAACCAACTCTGCCAGAACTGTTCTGTCCAAATCCCCCAATCTTTTAAATCGAATGCAATACCCAGTGATCTTGGCTTTCCCTATTCGTGGCCCAAATTTTTCTTTCAAAATATTTTTGTCTTTTAAGCCAATAATGTAAATGGAGATTCCGGTAGCATTGGCACTGATGCCTAATCGAAAAGTATCCTGGAAGCTGCCATTTGCATAGGTCAAACGGGTTTGCCCAAATCCAATGGTGGGGTTGGCTACGATTTTGCCTTCTTCGTTTTTGCCATCAAAAAAGTGCAATAGCGTTTCCCCGGTTTTGGCCAATATCATTTGATGCAGTTCCTTCAATTCTTCTACTTTATTTGCCGGCAAGGAGATTAAAAAGGCAGCAATTTGTTCTGTGGTATTCATCTTTCAGCAATGGTCAAAGATACCAAGTCTATCAGCTAATTCCATTTGTACGTTGGATGGATCTGGGTTTGGTCTATCTTCCCCCAATGTGTTTTTCTGCTACGGCTAGTTTTTCTGCAGGTGTTGTTTTATCTGCTGTGGGTTTGGTTACCTTAAAGCAATCCCAAAACAACCATGAACGCCCTTTTGCGGCCATACCGCTGTTGTTCGGTATCCAACAAATTTTTGAAGGTTTGGTGTGGTTGGGTCTGCAAGGCGATTTTGGTAGCCCACATGAATGGCAATCTTTCGTCTACTTCTTCCTTTTCATCGCGCAGGTGCTCTGGCCCATTTGGGTGCCGCTTTCCATTATTCAAATGGAGAAAAAGGGCAAGGTGAATGGTTTTGAAAAGTCATTGTTGGTGATTGGGTTGGCGTTATCTGTTTATTTGGGTTATTGCCTTTTTCATTTTCCGGTTTCAGCAAGAATAGTGGAGCACCACATCTTGTACATTCAGCATTACCCCAAGGAGATTGCTTGGCTCACAGGAGTGGTGTATGTCGTTGTGACCATCCTGCCTCCTTTTTTCTCCAAGATGAAATACATGTGGACGCTGGGTAGTCTAATCCTGCTTTCTTACGGGGTAACCGCCATTTTCTATGAAGGATTTGTTGTTTCTGTTTGGTGCTTCTTTGCTTCCCTCATCAGTGTTGTGGTTTGGTTTATTCTGAAGCAATATCACAGAGGAATGGGTTTGGTTAGGTTGGATTAAATGGAAATGCTAAAGCAAAAAAAAAGGCTGTTCTAAGAACAGCCTTTTTGGATTTACTTTTTCTTCTTAGTATCTTTTTTCGGTGCAGGAACAGGAGCTGGTGCTGGAGCAGGCTCGACAGGCATGCTTACAGGCATTTCCAACATTTTTTCCTCAACAACAGGTGTATGATAATAAGTTAACTCATCCACAATGTTCTTTCCACCCATCAACTTCTCAACCACAAACAATACATAACGGATGTCCACACAAATGGTTCTTTGCAAATCTTTTTCATAAGCAATGTCACCGCTCATGGCTTCCCAGTTTCCATCAAATGCCAATCCAATCCAGTTGCCATTGGCATCCATAACAGGACTTCCTGAATTACCTCCAGTGATGTCCAAGTCTCCAATGAAACAAGTAACCAATTCTCCTTTTTCGTTGGCATATTGACCAAAATCTTTGTTCTTAATCAATTCTACCAATTTGTCAGGAACCACAAATTCAGGATTGGTATTGTCCCACTTTTCTAAAATACCATTGGTGGTGGTGTAGTAGTCATAAATCAAAGCATCAGCAGCTTTGTAATTCTTGATTTTACCATAAGTAACACGCATGGTACTGTTGGCGTCTGGAGCCAATTGTCGTGTTTCCATTTTGCGGTAACCAGCAACGAATTCACGGTACCCTTTATTGAATTTACCCAATGGATTTTTTGCACGGATGCCGTCTACAAATGTTGCAGAAGCAGAGGCGATTTGCATACCCAAATCTTTGTTCAAAGTTTTTTCGGAAGGTTCAGCCAAGAAAGCTTTCAAGTAGGTATCATTCATGACCATGCTGGTCTTGAAAATTTGCGCAGCCAACTTCGCGGTATTGCCTTTATATTTTTTAGCCAAAATGGTGTTCATCCATTCCGGATATTGAGCGGCACCAATGTTCTTTTTGAATAATTCAACCAAGGCCACAAACACAGCCTCATCTACTTTGGCATTGTATTCTTTTTTAAATGCTTCCTGTCCGGCAAGGATTTCTTTCTCCATCTCCATGCGCTTGGCAACATCCGTTTCTTTGAGATAAGCAAATAGGGTTCCGTTGAGTTCAACGGCATGTCCCATAAACTCCGCTCCTCCAGAAAGACACAATCCTGCATACGTAGCCAATACAACTTGACTATCCCACTCAGCATGGTATTCTTTGATGGTGGCCAATGCATTGCCATATTGCTTTTTACGATCCGCATCACCAGCATCTACCCACTGATGAAATTGATTTTCAATTTTTAATTTCTTGGATTTAACATCTAATTTTTTCAATCCTTGTGTTTGTCCAATGTAGTATTTCCAAGTATTAGCAATACTCGCATATTTGGCAGCATACATCAAACGGATGGCGGGATCTTCATCCATGAACTTCTTCCAAGTTTCCAATTTGGTTCCAAAACCATTGATAATGGCTGGATTTCTACCATTGATGGCTTGTTCAATTCCAAAAGATGTCAAGTAGCGGCTAGTACGACCAGGATACCCCATGATCATAGCATAGTCTCCTTCCGTGATGCCCTCAATGTTGGTTTTTAAGTGGTATTTGGGTTGGTAAGGTTTGTTGTTGACTGAGTAGGGTGCAGGCTCATTTTTCTCATTGGCATAGATACGAATCATGCTAAAGTCACCAGTATGTCTTGGCCACATCCAGTTGTCAGTGTCTCCACCAAACTTACCCACACTCTCAGGAGGATTGCCCACCAAGCGAATGTCATTGTATGTCTGATAGACAAACAAGTAAAACTCATTGCCATAAAAGAATGACTTTACCTCAGGCTCATACTTGCCGTCCATTTTGTTGCGACCTACAATTTCTTTCGATTTGGCAGCAATGGCTTTGTCACGCTCTTGTTCTGTCATCTCAGGTTTAACAGCACCCAAAACCTCAGCGGTTACATCCTCAACTCGGATTAAAAAGCTAATGGCGAAATTGGGAATCGGCAATTCTTCTTCGAACGATTTGGCGCAAAATCCATCTTGCAAATAGTTTTTGTCTACCGTGGATAATGTTTGAATACCGTCGTAAGCACAATGGTGATTGGTAAACACCAAACCTTGTCCACTTACTACTTCACCAGTGCAACCGCCATAGTTGAGTCGTACAATGGCATCTTTCAAGCAAGCTTGGTTGATGCTGTAAATTTCTTCTTGGGTCAAATTCAAACCCATGTTGGTCATCTCTGCATGTTGAATGCGGTTCATGAGGGCAACCACCCACATGCCTTCTGTGGCTGTTGCAAAAAAGGACAACGAAACCGCGACGGCCGTTAGCCAAATTTTCATTTTAGTCATTTTGTTTATTGTTGTTTAATGATTTCCAAGTTGATGTTTTGATTTGCTCGTCGAGCCAAGCAGAAAGGTCCTTGTATCCATTGGGATATTGGTATCTGCACTTCACCGTTTTGACATTATCACCCTCGGTGTAGCCAATGTACATCGAAGGCAAATCGGTGACAGCTGCGTTGTCGAAACTTTTTGGGGCATTGTAGATATCCAATGCACGCATTTTAAGATCAATCACCTCCAATTGCTCCGCACTCCAATTGGCGGATTGTGTTCCTTCCAAAAGAGTATTCTTGACTCCCGTATAATACACTTCACCATCCATCTTGACAACCATTGTAAAAACAGGACAAGCGCCAAAGCAAGGTGTCTTTTTATACAACAATAAAGTGTCATGCAAGTCTGAGGATGGTATCAAATAGCGGTCTTTCAAGACCGACGATGGTGCTACATAATTGTCCATGGGTCTGGGAGCATGCTTCCCTTCATTTCTCGGCAATCGTCCGCTTCTAAGACATCCAGTGCAAATGGCTATGAAAATGAAACTCAGTAAAAAAAAAGAGGCATTTCTCATCACTTCAATTTTTTCTTTTGGTCTTCCAATTTCTTTTTTTGTGCATTTTGCATTTCCTCTAAACGTTGTTGGAAGCTGGATTTTTTTACCGGCTTCTTCTTATTGTCCTCAATGGCCGCGCGGATGCTGTCCTCATTGATGAAGTACTTTTTAATGGCCCACATTTGACCAATGGACATCATGTTGGCAGCGAAATAATACATGGTCAAACCAGAGGGCATACTATTGAAGAAGAACAACATCATGAAAGTAAAGATGTTCATCATTACATTCATATTGGGCATTCCTGGTTGCGTCATGGCTGGTTGAGAACTCATGTTCATCTTGGTGTACAAGAAAGTTGATGCAGTCATCAATAGCGTAAACAAACTGACGTGCGCTCCGTAAAAAGGAATCTCAAAAGGCAAACTCAAAATCGAATCATACGCAGCTAAATCTTCCGCCCACAAGAAACTTTTTCCGCGCAATACAATCTCAGCAGGGAAGAAGCGGAACATGGCATACAAAACAGGCATCTGGATTAACACAGGAATGCATCCAGCAAAGGGACTAACCCCCAATTGACGATACAAGGCCATTTGCGCTTGCTGTTTCTCCATCGGATCTTTGTTCTCAAACTTCTTGTTCAATTCATCTAATTCAGGCTTGATGGAACGCATCTTGGCGCCATTCAATAGATTCTTCCAAGTAACAGGAAATAGGACCATTTTGATGATGAGGGTTACGATCAAAATGATGATACCAAAACTACCAATCCATGAGGATAAGAACCAGAACAAAGGACGAACCGCATATTTGTTTACCCAGCCAATAATGCCCCATCCATAATCGATGATGCGGTCAAATTCCGCTATTTGCGTAGCATCCAATATACCTTGCTCGTTGGGTCCAAAGAAAAACTGCAGTTGTGCTTGACCAGTGCTCAAATCAACAGGAAGTTGAGCGTTGAAGATTTTGGTGTGCACAGTGTCATTTTCGGGAGACATGACGCGCAATAGTGCATTTTCACCAAATCCATTGTTGGAAACTACGGCAGCACTAAAATAGTTTTGTTTAAAGGCTACCCAATTGATTTTCTCTTCTACTACCTTTTCATCACCAGCTGTCTCACTCAAATAATCGCGGTCTTTACCCATGGGTGTGAAGAATATAGAACTTCTACTTCTTTCACTTTGAATGCCTTTTTCATTGTGCATACCAGCGGTTTGCCAATGCAATTGAAAACTACCGGGCGCATTGTCCCAATTGTTGTCCAAGTTGGTTTTCTTAACATCGCATTGCACCATGTGTGAGCCACTGCTCAAAGAGTAGGTAACTGAAAATTGTTTTCCCGAGCTGTCAGCCAGGGTCAATGCCAATGACTGGTTGCCACGTTCATCTTTTACAATTTCGTTGGCTTTGAATACAAAGCGCCAAGATCCTTGCTCTCCTTTGTTTTTGTCTTTCCAAATCCAATTCATTTGGTTTTGGGCAGGGTCAAACAATTGAATATCTTTTTTACCCCAATAGGTTTTGTATTCTTCTGATTTCAATGTTACATCTTGGATATTGGCTCCTTTGTGGTTGATGACAACCTTAATCTTGTCATTCTCCAAAACCGATTGACCTGGCTTTTCAAAAACCTGTGCACCAAAAACACCATACTTTTCAGTGGCATCTGAGGGCAATATGCTTGGAGAGGCCTGCGCGGATACATTGCCCGTGGAGTTTGGTTTGGGGGATGTCGTCTTGACCTCCTTGGGCTGATTGGCTAGAGCTAGGGCCTGTTGCTCAGCCTCTTCTTGGGCTGTTTTGGCATTATACCATGAAACACCAAAAGCCAAGGCCAACATAAGGACCAGACCAATGATGGAGTTTTTATTGAATTCCATTTAATCTTTTAAAATATGAATAGTGCGCAAAAGTCGTAATCTTCACGCCTTTGAACAACTTTTTTAATCAACTTTGTGACCACAATGCAAAACATTTCACCAAGTAACATTTTTATACGATTGTCCACTTCTGTATTGGCGGTCTTGCTTTTGCTTGTTCTTTCGCTGTTGTATGGCTCTGCAGGTTGGTCTTGGGAGTTGGAATATTGGTCGTCTGCAATCTTTTGGGAGCTTAGGCTGCCCCGTAGTTTGATGGCGCTGCTCTCCGGGGCTGGATTGGCTTTGGCTGGTTATTGGATGCAACTGCTGTTTAAAAATCCATTGGCCAGTCCATCGGTATTGGGTGTCACCAATGGAGCTTCTCTCGGTGTCGCTTTTGTAACCATGGCCGCTCAGCAAATTTGGGGTTATAATTTTCCTGAACTCACACTATTGGCTGCTTTTGCAGGAGCCATGGCTGTTTTGTTTTTACTCGCCTTGGTTCGGGTGAGGTTAAACAACCTGACCTCCTTACTCATATTTGGCGTGATGTTGGGTCATTTGGCGGGAGCCTTGGAGACCATTTTCCAAAGGGCAGCTGCCCGAAATGATTTGCCCAATTTGATTTATTGGTCGATGGGAAGTTTTTCAAAAGTTTCAATGCCGCAAGTCATCTGGTTGCTCTTGTGCTTGGTTGTTGTTATTATCATTGTTGCAAGAAAACACAGGTCAATAGATGTCTTTTCCTTGGGCGAGCGTATTGCTGTTTCCATGTCCGTATCTCCCAATGGTGTTTCCAATGTGTTGATTTTTTGCGCGGGATTGTTGACGGCTGTAATTACTGCTTTCTGCGGCCCCATAGCATTCATAGGGTTAGCAGCACCTCATTTGGCAAAACTGTGGTGGCCATACCGCACCCAATTGCGACTTATTCCAGCAGTGGCGATTACTGGTATGTTCATCGCATTGTTTTGCGATGTGGTTGCCCGTTTTATGGATTTGCCCATCAATGCCATTACATCCTTGATTGGAGCACCTTGGGTCATGTGGTGGTTGTATCAAAATAAAACACAGCGTCATGGATAGAGGAATTCAAATCCCCGCCATTCAGCAGCCTGTAATCGAGGGTGCTATGGAATTTGCCGGCGCCCATCTCCATAGAGGAGAGTCTGTGGCCATTGCTGGTAGAAATGGTGCTGGCAAGACGGTTTTGCTTAAAGCGTTGTTGTACAAAATGAAAAAGAACATAGGCTGGGTCAGCAATTACCGTGAACCTTTTTTGGATATGCGGGTACAGGAGGTCATTGAAATTGCACAAATGAATCAAACCCTTATAAAAACTGAGCATATACTCAAATCCTTTTCACTGATAAACCTAAGAAATCATGGTGTTAATGTGCTGAGCGATGGAGAATTTATGCGGTTGATGCTGGCCAGGGTTACAGCCCAAGACCCTGAAGTTTTTCTTTTGGACGAGCCTGATGCCCATTTGGATTTTTACTACAAACAAGAATTGAAATCAATCGTTCAAGATTGGTTGAACAATGGTAAAGTGGTTATTTATTCTACCCATGATGAACAGTGGGTTAGATCCGCTGGTCAGTTGTGGTGGGTGGAGAATGGAAGAGTAAACAAAGAGGAGGCAGCCCATTTTGAATTCCGAAAAATTGGTAATAGATAATAAAAACGAATACGAAAGAACTATTTTAGAGCAATGAAAAGATTATTGATAAGCATATCCTTGTTAGCTGTAACAGCGTTATCATGGGGACAGAAAAATGAAAAAACCGTCACGGCCAATATTGAAGAGGTGGTGGTATTTACAGCGGGAGCCCAAATAACCCACATTGGACAGGTTTCACTGAAGGCCGGAGAGAACATCATCAGGGTGAAAGGTCTTCCTGCAAGCCTTGATCCGCAGTCGATTCAAGTGAAAGGCAACAATGCCTACACCATTATGTCTACCAAGCATCAAATTGTATATGGAGATGAGTTGATGTCTCCCAAAGTAAAGGAACTCAGAGACAGCCTAGAAGAAATGCAATTCAAATTGGCGGAGATTCAAATGCAGCGGGATATCATCAACCAAGAGCGAACGTTGCTCGTCAACAATTATTCCATCAAAGGTGCCAATTCAGTGATCACAGCTGAGGATATTACGGATGTTGCGGATATGGTCAAAGAGCGATTGAAAGTAAATGGCTATAAGGGAATTGAGCTCAATGGAAAAGAATCAAAAGTCCAAGAGACCATTGCTGCCATACAAAACAGATTAGCAGTCTTACAATCCAATTCATCCAACAATCCCAGTGTGATTGATTTGGTGTTGTTGGCCAAAAGTGAAAGTCGCGCAGATGTGAAGTTTCAATATTTTGTAGCCAATGCAGGTTGGGTTCCTAGTTATGATTTGCGCGCTGATGACATCAGTTCACCAATTGATTTTTCTTACAAAGCCAGAGTATTTCAGAGTACAGGTTTAGATTGGGAAGATGTTAAGTTGACCATCTCAACGGGCAATCCCAGTGTAAGTGGACAGTTGCCTGTTTTAAATCCATGGTGGTTGAACATGTACGATCCAGCGGCGATTGCTTACAAAACAGGAAGAAAGATGAAAGCGGATGCTTATGCACCGTCAGCAGCACCTGCAATGCAACGAGAAATGTCCTTAGAGTTAGAGGATAGCAATGGAGCAGCATACAATGGGTTCAGAACCAGTGCTAGTTACACTCAGGTGAATAACAATGCGGTAAACACAGAGTTTTCCATTTCCATTCCCTACGATATTCCATCTGACAATGATGGTGTAGAAGTGGTGATGCAACACGATGCCGTAAAGGCGGACTACCGATACGTGGCTGTTCCAAAACAAGATCCAAGCGCTTATCTCATGGCTTTCATGACCAATTGGGCGCAATATGGTTTGTTACCAGGAGAAAGCAATATTTATTTTAGAGGAACTTTCGTTGGACAAGGATACATTGATCCAGCTATGGCCAATGATACTTTGATGTTGAACATGGGAAGAGATATGTCGGTGGTGGTGAAGAGAGATATGGTCAAGGATTTTTGCAAGGCAGGAACTTGGGCCGGAAAGAAATGGGTAACTAAGGCATATGAAATTACTGTGAAGAATCAAAAGACTGTACCCATCAAAATTGAAATTGTAGATCAATTGCCCAAGAGCAATAACAGTGAGTTGGAAATCGTCACTGAAGAGACCAGTGGAGCAAAGTTGAATGAGGAGTCAGGTGAGTTGCGCTGGTTAATGGAGATGACGCCCAATCAGATTGAGAAGAAGACCATTCGTTTCACCGTCAAGTATCCTCGAAAGATGATGGTGAATTTGTAAAGCAAGACAAATCAAAAAAAAGCCCGCTCCAAGAGTGGGCTTTTTTGTTGTATGTATGTCATCCAATATTCGTGAACTTGGTTCTTTGATAGCGCATTTGTTTCACATTGATTAGAGGAGTGAATGACTAAAGAGTACTATTTGTTAAACGTTGAAATGAATGGTGCGAAAAGAAAGGTGAAGTGAAAAAACTGAAGCAGAAAAAAGCCCACTCCGTTGAGTGGGCTTTTTAACCAAACAAACTAAGAAATTACTTACTTACCACAAACTTTACAGTTGAAGTCTCAGAACCATTTGAAACTTTCACATGATACATACCATTCGAAAGCTCATTGTTGAATTCAATCATTTTGTTGATTGAACCTTCAGCAACGATGTTCTCTTTTTGGATCATTCTGCCTGTGGCATCCAAAATCTCAACATTCAAGTTACCTTCGAAGTTGGTTACAGACAACTGAACCATTTCACCATTATTTGGGTTAGGATAAAGAGCAATGCTCGCATTGTTCAAAGTAGTGGTTGAAATTGTTCCTTCGTTTTCCAAAGTAGGCATACCAGCACCTGCGATTGTGCGAACACAAGCAGGAGATGCAGTGAATGCAGTGAAAGAGTTGTCAGCGTGTCTAGCGCGAATTCTAACGTTATGCGTTTGCCCCAAACCAATTGCAGGAATCAAGGACATAGGTAAAATTCTTGAACCACCCAAACCGCCGTTTACCGAATTGGCAACGCCAGGTGTTGGCAATGTTTGAGTGAACTCCCAATTGTACAGAGAGGTACCGCAAATTGAACGATTGGTAGCCAGTGATGAAGTTAAGAATTTGAAAGCAGGACATTGGTCGCTCGCACGAACAGTCAATGCAGCTTCTGGAGCCAAAACAATGGGGCCAACAATGGTTCCAATTGCTGTAATTGGATTCAATGTTCCAAAAGCATCAGGCAAATTATAGTGAGCATCAACAGTGACATAATAAGTTACGTTTGATGTACCCAAGTTTGGAGGCACAATTCTTCCCAATTGACATACAGTAGAAGCAGTAGTAGTGCTGGCACCTGGTGGAATGGCAAAGGACCAATCAGCAACTGAACCATTTGAGGCATTGGCCTCAACGTTGAAACGCTTTACAGTGTATCCAGACGCACCTGAACGGAACTTGGCTTTAAAGTTTTGACAATTATTAGCGAAGATTCCCGTGTAATTGGTGTACGGACCGATATCAGTTTGGCTCGCACGCAAGAAAGCAATACGCATTGAAACTGTACCAGGAGCGTTGTTATTGTTACGAACGCAAACGGAGTAGTTATCACCTACAGTCAAACCATCAAACAACAATGTTTCACTACCACCATCTGCAGCGGCACCTTGAGCACCAGGATGAACATCATCTTCAACAGCCAAAGGAATCAAAGCAGATCCTGTAGTTGTGGGAGTATCAAAGATGCTCAAATCATTGTCATCGGCAACAGAACTAGATCCTGTCAATTGAATGCGAACAGCATTTGATTGAGCAGTGAAGTTGTACCATAGTTCCAAACCAGCGCCTGGATTTTCTGGAGTGTCTGTTCCATTGTTCAAGTTGACAGAAACGTTGGATTGAACTCCAGTGTTAAAAGTACCAATGTTCAATACCGTAACGCTAGCGCCAATACCTGTGTTACCACCAGAACATGACAAATCAGAACCAGAACAATCTTCGTCAATGCTGTTTCCACAAACTTCAGTAGCACCTGGTTTGATTGCACTGTTGTTATCATTACAATCACCAGTTTGCGTTGAGTACCCTGCACCTGGATTAGCACACAAAGATTGCGCAGCTCCTGTTCCAAAGTTATCACCGTCGGCATCCGTATAGTAGTTGTTGAAAGTCAAACCGTTGTCGATACCACCTGTACAGTTGTCATCAATTCCGTTGCAGATTTCATTGGCACCTGGGTTGATGGTTGAGCTGTTGTCGTTACAATCACCGTTTGCAGTAGCATAACCAGCACCAGGATTAGCACACAATGATTGTGCAGTACCTGTACCATAGTTGTCACCATCTGCATCTGAGTAGTAGTTAGTGAAAGTCAAACCGTTGTCGATACCACCTGTGCAGTTGTCATCGATTCCGTTACAAATTTCTGTAGCTCCAGGATTAACACTAGAGCTACCATCATTACAATCACCATTAGCAGTAGTATAACCAGCACCAGGATTGGCACACAATGATTGTGCAGTACCTGTACCATAGTTGTCACCATCAGCATCTGTGTAGTAGTTGTTGAAAGTCAAACCGTTGTCGATACCACCCGTACAGTTGTCATCGATTCCGTTGCAAATTTCAGTAGCTCCAGGATTAACACTAGCGCTAGCATCATTACAATCACCATTAACTGTTGCATAACCAGCACCAGGATTAGAACAAGAACTGGTAGCAGTACCTGTACCATAACCGTCACCATCGGCATCTGTATAGTAGTTCGTAGTATTCACAACTGCCGTTGTGATATTATTGCTGGTAGCAGAACCTGAAGCATCACAACCTCCTGCTGTCATCACTACAGAAACAACGTCGTTATTGGCCAAAGCTGCATTGGTGTAAGTTGTAGCATCAGTACCAACGTTTGTTCCATTTAATTTCCACTGATAAGAAGGTGTACCACCGTTTGTAGGAGTAGCTGTGAAAGTAACAGATGTTCCAGCGCAAATGCTGTTGTCAGCATCATTAGATACGATAGAAACAGATGGAGAACCACCTGCTGTTCTTACCAAAGTGGGGTGAGTCAATTGTCCAGCACCTGGGGTACCATGAACATAGTTTTCAGCAGCACCAGTTGGGCTCAATAACTGAATGTTCAATGTAAAGGTGAATGTACCGGAAGTAGTGAACTGTCCAACCAATACTTTATTGGAAGAAGTAGCACCTACGATTCCACCCAAAGAAGCAATAGAACCATTGGTGATGGTGATGGATCCCAATGCGTTACCCGCAACCAATGCATCCAAGATGGTTCCACCCATACCCAATGTGTTTGGTGCAGTGTAAGTAGTGCCAGAAGATGCCATAAGACCGTCTTTTCCGGTTGCTCCTGTGATTTGAGAGCCGAAACATCCACCCAAAGTGTTGCCCAAGATTCCTTGTGCATGTGGATTGGCAATGCTACCATCAGTATCTTCATCTTTTGGAACGCCAACCTTGCTTCCAGCAGCACCTCCAGCAGTAATCCATGAATCAATCATGGCGGTGTGCTTTTTGGTGTTTACTGCAGAAGTGGTAGGAGCAGTTTGAGAATCGTAGTTCTCATCGTTATAGAAAGAAGAGGTTGTAGCAAAAGTCAAATTTTTAGTAGCAGTACCAAACATTTGAACAAATTTGTAACCAGCAGCCATGTCGACATAAACGCGGTAGGTTACAGCACCTGTTGTCAATGGAACGGTATATCCCTGGTCAACGGTATATTGTGCATCTGCTGCATTGGCTTGGTAGTATCGCTCAACGATGATACCTTCCAAACCTTGGGCTTTTGCTGATGTGATACCAGCGATCAAACCCAGTCCGAGGATGTATTTTTTAATATTCATTTTTTCTTTGTATTAATAGGGGAGGGTTGCCCCTCCCCAATGTTTTTTTAGTTACAAGAAGTGCCGAAAGCAGGAGCGAAAATCAAGAAATCCAATACGTCAGTTGTTCCGTCAGCGTTCAAATCTGTTGGACAAGCATTGATTCCTTGGATGTGTCCCAATACTTGAGAATAAGTCCAATCTGACAACCAGTTTTGACCTGCAGTAGCAGAGAAAGCACCACGGTAAGGAGCTGGAGTAAAGAAGCCATCGCTTGGAGCAGTTGGACAACCAGATACAGACAAAGCAGGGTTAGGAATAACATCAGGCTTAACGGTATAAGCGTTGGTAGTTGAATTCAAGGTGAATGCATAGCTGAAACCAGGCAAAGTGTTACCCACAACAACATCATTCATATCAGTATCGTCGAATTGGATATAATCTGCAGTTCCTGTAGCAATCACAGTTCCAGCAGATGCAGAAGTAGCACCGTTTGTTAATGGATTGGTTACACCAACAAAAGTATTACACTTGATTTTCAAAGATTGTGAGCCATTTCCTGCAGATGCTGAAGCTGGACCAGGAATATTGGTCCAGTTGTGCCAAGCTTCTCCACCAGCAGCATATGAGCGGTTACCGCTGATGCTCTTCACCAAATTCAATCCGTTTCTGAAGTTCGCGAATACAGAATTATAGATTTCACCTTCGGTCAATTCTTTGGCGTTGATAGCAGCCAATGCAGAGTTGTCAGCAGTTCCTGTTGACTTACCATTACCAATGATTGTAGCATTGTATACGATAGGATGTGATCTTGGGGCAGCATTTGATTTTTGATCATCAGCATCAGCCTCAAATCCATTGTCATTATCTGGGCTTGAAGTAGCGTCTGATTTCATACCAAACAAAAACTGAGCTTTTCCTGTCCAACCCAAATCATAGTCAAACATGTCATCGTTACCGAAGATTCCAGTTACATATTTCACGTTTACGGTGCCACCAAAGAACTCGATGTTGTCATCAGCACAAGAAACAATCTCGATGTGCTCAAGTGTAGTTCCTCTTCCGACAGAAGCCAATGTTAAACCATTGATCTCACCACCCAAAGCCAAAATGGCTCCACTGTGACGGATTGAAACATATCTCATGATACCTGAATTGTCATTGTCATTGAAAGTTTCTCCCAAAGACAAGTTCACACCAAATTGATCCTGAGTATTGGTTGTTTGGAAACCTTCTACAGTTCCCAATCCATCAGCAACAGCCAATTTACCAGCTGTACCTACAGTGAATGGTCCATTGGCGGCCAAAGTCAAGTTGTTGGTTGCTCTTCCCAAAATGACAACGCCTCCCCACTTACCTGTGTTAGAGATAGCGTAGGTACCATCCATTGGATCAGCTTGTGCGGTGAATACGATTGGACAAGTCTCTGTTCCATTGGCCATGATTTTTCCGCCTTTGGAAATCACCAAAGCAGTAGCTTCAGCAGCAACGGCATTGGCTGCTCCTTTTACAACTGTTCCTGGTTCGATGGTTAAAGTTTGACCATTTGGAATGTAAATTTTTTTATCCAAAATATAAGTGTTTTGGCAAGTGAAGGTAGCACCAGAAGTCATTTCCCCGCCATAGGTGCCGCTGATTGCACTGTAACCTGGCATTGATGAAACGATAACTTCAGGACGAGAAGCAACTGGAGGACATCCACATTCTGCTCCCAAATTGGACTGTGCAACAGAGGCTGTTGCAACAAAAGACAAAGCCATTGCCATGACCTTGTGCAAATTGTTTAATTTTTTCATTTTGTTTTTGGTTAATATTTGGTGCAAATCTGATTCTTCAATCCTCATTAGGGATAAATGAGATTTTACCTTTCTATTAAGCAATTTCCCCATTTCTAAATTCTTTGTTAAGGGTTTGTTGATTCTATGGGGTAAAAAAAAACACTGACTTAACATCAGTGTTTTTTCATGAAGGTTTGAGCTATCAAAAGGAGAACCCAAGTCCAAGGGAAATATTCCAGAATCCAAATTTGTTCTCCTGTTCTTCAATCAACTGGGGATAATATTGTCCAATGCACCGCAAGTTCAACATGTGTTTTTCGTCTAGTTCAAATCGTTTGCCTACTTGAAATACATATCCCAACCCTTTTAAACTTGATGATTCTCTCGATGTTTGTCTTTGGTTATTATTCAACAATTCATAAGATGTAATGTCCTTCAATCCGCGGAAGTATGTGCAACCAATTCCCATCAACCACCCTCCGTTTGAAAAATGTTGTTCCAAAGCAATGGGAGCGACAAAACCCTTGATTTTTTTTGCAATCAAAGTGGTGGCCTCAATACTAAGACTATCGTTTTTGTAAGACATATCGCCGTAGCCAGCTCCAAATGAAAATTGAAGATTTTCGCGAATGGCGTAGCCCACGCGCAAAGCTGCCATTTGGCAATATCCACGCTTTGCATTGTTCTTCAATTCATTTTGTAAGGGAACATTGGTGTTTGTAAATACAGGAGTACTCATTCCTCCTGAATAATCCATGGACCAACTCCATTTTTTGTGCTGTGCATTGGCCAAAAATGTGGTGAGAATGAAAAAAGCCAAGGTGAGAGAGTGTTTTATTTTCATGTTGGTTATTCTTTAATACAACGTATGCTCATGCCGTACAAGGAGGAGGTTTTTGAACGCAAGATTCGGGTTTGTTGGTAATCGATGTAACGATAATAACCTTCCCCATTGTCAAGAGTGGACGTCCACCAAAATGCGGTATTGGCACCTGAGTTGATAACATTCAGCAGAGTAATACATCCTCCCGGTAGGGCGTTAAATCCGTAGGTATCTTCGCCATAGAGTGCGCTAAATTCTGGCCATCCCTTCGAAAATTGGCTAACCAGTTGATTGGCTTGTTTGGTTCCTCTCCATCCAAAGGAATTGGCTGCTTCTTCACTCATACCAATTTGTTTCTCTAGGATTTTCCAATCTTCATCTGACGGTATTCTCCAACCTTTGGGAGCTATGTTTCGATTATCCTCAATTGCTATGAAATTGTATAAATATCCATAAAGGCTATCGTTGTGCGCAGTGCATGCCCCTGAAGTTTGTGTGTTCCATTGCGCAAGTGCATCTTCTTTTGAAAGCACTGTAAGGCTGTCTCCGTTCTGAAAATGATGGGACTGCAAATTTTCAGCCATCCACCATTGATCGCCAATTTTCACAGTTTTCATCTCACGCCCGTCGTTGTCGATCACTGTTCCGTATTCAATGTCAACTTTCTTATTTTCATTTTTTTTGCATCCCCAAATAAAGGGAAGCAAAACAAAAAATATTACCGATAGATTTTTCATGCCTAAATTTTAAACAAGGTCAATATTTGTGTACCTAAAGAAGAGGTGATTTGAACATAATATACCCCTGTAGTGAAGCCCGATATATCTTCGCTTTCATTGAAGTTCAATCCTGTGTTAGAAAACTCTTCCGTGCTCAGAAGTGTTCCATAAGCATTGTACCACTGGATCTTCAATTCACTGTTGTATGGCTGTACGACATTGATGCGCACAGTATTTTCGGCGGGGTTGGGATAAATACTGCAATTGAAATTATTGACCAAGAGTGAAGGACAAACTTCAATAATGTCTCTGTTGTTGCAGTCCCCAGGATAACAACATAATTCATGTGCGGAAATGTTGGCCTCAGGTAGAAAATTACAAGCCAGAGAATCCATGCATCCAATAACGGCTGGTGTCAGGCAACTACCTTCTTCGTAACATATATAAGATGCGTTGTACTCTAAGTAATTTGGATTGTTGCATCCGCACGCATAAGGATAAGACAAGAAGGGATTGTACATTTCATTGCCACTAAGCAGCGTGTCCTTGGCCACATAGCTGATGGTTTGCTCAACACCATTTTCATCAGAATAAATGACATCAAGATTGAGGTCAAAATTGATTTCTCCTGCAGTTGTTAATTGAGCCAATAGAACGTGGTTGCTATCGGATACAACCCCACCATAAGGAAAACCAGCACTCAGGTTGAATTGCTCGCTATAAAAAGAAGACCCAGGCACAATAGAACCGAAAATTGTACTGTCATTGCCAGTAAAAAAATCTAAAATGCCGGCGGAAGACCAGTTCGCAGTGGTCGTTACCATTGTATCAATTCCATCGGCCTGGGTCAGGGCTAGGCCCATATCATTTGTTTGATTATTCATTAAGCCTTGAGCGAGCATTTCACTTCCGCCATCGTTGTTGATTCCTCCAACAAAAGATCCATTGCTGTCTTGATTTTTAGGCAAACCAAAATAGAGATTGGTACCTTGTTTGGCCACTTGCCCAATGGTGATATAAGTATCCAATGCAACAAGACTCTCACCCAATCGAGGTTTTAAAAAATCTTTACCGAATGATTTGCCTTCGGTAGAATGATTGAAAAAGGGTGCAGAACTTTGAATGATGAAGGGATGTCCAGCTTCTCCGAAAATTCGGGATACTTTGCTTCCCGGTAATAGCTTGGCATATATGCGATAGGTGACTGAACCAACAGGCAGAATTCCACCCGTAGTATCCGTTGCATCGTTGCTGTCGCTAATGTAGTATTTTTCAATGTAGAGGTTATCCAATTGCGCATAACCGACTATGCTCAATAAGCACATGAAAGCGAATGCTATTGCTTGACGTGTTTTCATATTTTGTATTGAATGGAAAGTTGAAAGTTTGTGCCGTAGCGGAATTTATCATAGTCATACCAACCACCGGTGCTTTCAATATTGCCTGCATTATTGATGCGATCTATCTGATAAGATCTTCTCACTGCAGTGTTTAAGATATCGCGGATAGTTAAACTAGTTGACCAATTTGCATTGATCTTTTTGTTGATTTTAAAGTCAATGATGTGACGAGGCATTTCGTATACATCAGGTCGTCCCTGTATCGCTCCGGCAATAACCAATCGTGGGCCTTGGACATTGTAAGAAATGGTTGCTCCAAATCCCAAACTGTCGGAGGTGTAACTCAAAATGCTATTGATGAGGTAAGGAGCTTGCCCAAACATCGGACGATTAATGGTGTCCATTGGTGTATACTCTTTTTTTCCATCCACCACCTTTAAATCTTTTCGGATGAATTGAGCTTCTGATTGCACCAATGTGAGATTGCTTTTGAACTCCAAATTAGGACTAATCTGAACGTTTCCTTCAAATTCTAATCCCAATACTTTTGACTTTTCAATGTTGTCCCAAGTAATACCTGCGGATCCAAATCCCATTTCAATGTGGTTATGGAAATTTTTATAGAATGCGCTGATGGAGGCGTTGTGTCCTTTTTTAAAGTAGGTCTCCGCCCTGAAATCAAAATTTTGAATGGTCACCATTTTCAAATCTGAGTTTCCATAAATCAATGTTCGGAACTCATTGTCCACAATGGCCGCATCACTTAACTCGCGAATGCTGGGACGAGCCAATGATTTTGAGTAATTAAAACGCAAATTGGTTTGTCCTATTGAATCATTTTTTAATTTGTAAACCATGCTGGCATTGGGTAAAACGTCCAAACGCTGAATGGATGCTGGATTGACCAATGGAAATCCACCTACGTTTTCACGACGGGTATCATTCTTGTCATATCCCAAATCGTGGTAGCTGTCAACGTCCACAAAGATGTCTGTTTGCTCAGCTCTTAATCCTCCAATGAATCGCAATTGACTGGACTTTTCATAATCCATGAAGCTATAGGCTGAATAGACATTGCTTTCACCAAAGCTATGATTTCTGGCATAGTTGACGCGTTGATAATAGTAGTCTAAAACACCATTGTTCATGATGAATTTATCGGGTGACAGGTAACTGTCTAAATCATTGTTCATGAGGGGAGCAATGCTATTGTTGTTTCCATAGAAAAGTTTGTACTCGTCATTATCAATCTTTCGATTGTTTTTTAATGCAGAGGCACCCCAGAATAATTTTCGATTTAATCCTTCCTTTTTAATTGATTGAATGGGTTTAGAAAAATCCAAACGACTGTCCAATAGATCTTCACCCAAGTAGCGGTAAAATCTGCGAATACCTTCGCCAAATGTCGGCGCAAAGTTGTAGCCAACAATGTCCTGTCCATTGAGTGCATAGCTGTATTGATTGATCTTGAAATCAGGAGCGATACTGCTCGCATCTGTATAACTCGTATTGAATTGAATTTTTATCTCTTTTTCAGGGAAGTAGTGCTCTGTATTGAGTTGATAAATCAATTGTTTCCTTTGTTCATAGAAGATGTTGTTTACCAGGTCAATCTCCTGCTCCTCTGCGGGAAATGGCATCCCCTCGTATTGGGCTACATCATTTGTTCCGATGATATTGGGCATAAACAACAATCCAATTTTGTGATTGGGGCTCAACTTATAGTTGGCATTCAGCAGCACATTCCATGAGTTGGTTTCTCTGCTGATTCGGGCATAGTCCTGGCGATCGATCGGGTAGTTTAAGGATTCATCCCCCACACGCTGGGACATACCATTGGGGTCAAAACGATAATTGGTACCGTATCGCATACCGATGAAGTAACCCAATTTTTTTCCGAACAATTTGGTCTCATTTCCGATGCTGAAGTTCTGACTGAAATTCATGGGCGCTTTTTCCATTCTCGTATTCCAATTGTTCAAGAAACCATTGTTGTAGTCCGTACCATCTGGATTAATTGCAGCAAAGGCTTGTGGTTTGAGAGTCGCATTGTATTGCTGTCTTGCCGCAGCTACAGCTGCGGGATTATTCAATTGATTGGGTGCAAGCAATCCCAATTCTACCAATCCCAATGCTTGGTAGTTATTCGCAGTAGCGTTTCCATCCGTCCATCCATGAATGCCCAAATTGGCATAAAAGTCTCCTAGCCCAAGCGCCACCATCTCATCATAAGTAGAAGGATTTAAATTGGGCATGGTGATGTCATCTTTGGTTCTCCTACGCATGCCATTATCAAAACCCCAACGATCCGTTTTACTTCTTGCAGATGTAATAAAATCCTTGAAGGTGACTTGAGGATTGTATCCAAATTGAGATTCTACACTGATGCTCAACTGATCTGGATAATCTTTGGTTTCTACTGATATGTAGGCCCCTGACCAATCGGATGCCAAATTGGATTGCGCAGTTTTGGTGATGATGATGTTGTCAATTAAGCTAGAAGGGAAAATGTCTAACTTGATGTTGTTGGTCAGTGGATCGAGCGTAGGTATCCTAGAGCCATTCAATAAAGTCTTAATGTAGCGGTCGCCGATACCTCGAACCGTGATGAGCCCTCCTGTCGTTGACACCCCAGATACCCTGGCTACGGCGTTGACTACATTTTGATCTCCTGTCTTTTTCATGGTCTCTGATGAAATGTAGTCAATGGTAGTGGCCGAATTCATCTTTACTTTTTCCATGTAGGTATCATTGGATTTTGATACTTTTCCTACGATATCCAAACCTTTTACCACATACGAACTATTGAAGAGGGTAATATTGCTGACCATGGTTTGGTTGTTTTTTAAGACTACCGTATCAATGGTTGTTTTAAAACCAGTCATGACATAGTTGATGGTGTATTTCTTATCATTGGGGATAATCAACTCATACAACCCATCAAAATCCGTTTTGGAAAGTAATGATTGATTTTCTATGACCACGACCACAACTCCGAAAACAGGCTCTCCCTTCTCATCGGTTACTTTTCCCTTGAGAATTCCTTGTGATTGAGCAACTGTGGCAATGGATAAGAGGAGCAAGAAGGACAGAAGACCTTTCATGAAATATTAATTTTTGATGAAGTAGAGTTGTTGTTGATTCCCTTCTTGTGTAACAGAAATCATGTACATACCAGCAGACCAATCAGCTACGTGGATTTGTGAAGAAGCACTTGAAGTGGATTGCTGATGAATCAATTGTCCGGTGGCGTTATAAACCGAAATACTTCCTATCGGATGATTTTGATTGTTTTTTAAAACAACAAATTCTGTACTTGGATTGGGGTAGAGGCTCAATTGGTTTTTACCTTGGATATAGGTTATACCGTTAGGAACATCTGGGGTACTTACAAATATCAATGTGCTATCTGTCAGTTCCCCTGTGATTGGGTTTTCAG
The DNA here is from genome assembly GCA_039798325.1 of Bacteroidota bacterium. Lineage (GTDB taxonomy): Bacteria > Bacteroidota > Bacteroidia > Flavobacteriales_D > Sanyastnellaceae > CAMCTV01. The sequence goes on along the minus strand of JBDKGG010000072.1, from coordinate 14,464 downwards.
CGACATAAATTTCACTGCCTCCAACCTGAGGTGTGCCCAATTGAACATTTAACTTGAAAGAAAAAATGCCATCAGTAGTAAATTGTCCGAGCAATACCATGTTGCTGGTTGTTACACCAGTTACTCCACCCAGCGCAGCAATGGCACCATTGGTAGATATAAAATCGGCCCCTGGGGTTTGGTCAAAAATATCTAACTCAGTGCTGATTCCCAAAACATTTGGGTTTACAGGTGTGCCTGGCATCAAACCATCAACGCCATCTGTTCCAGTCACGGGCAATCCCATCGCAGGCAAATTGTTTGCGATCAATCCATTGTTGTTTCCAATGGTGCCATCTGTATCTTCTGTTTTCAATACGCCCATCTTAGTGGCAGCCACTCCACCAACGGTCAGATAGGAGTCAATCATCTGTGTGTTCTTTTTGGTATTGTTGACGCTGGTTCCTTGATAAACAGCTACACCATAATTGGGGTCATTGAAAAAAGCAGTTGTAGTATGAAATTCCAAAGGATGGGTTGGACTTCCAAACATTTGAATGAAGTTGTATCCATCTTGCAAATCGGCATAAACACGATAAGTTGTAGAACCAATGCGCAAGGGGTGAGTCGCAAAATTATCAGCAGCATCTGTCGAGTCAGCTGCATCTGAAATGTAGTATTTTTCTACAACGATTCCTTGCAATCCTTGTGCATTTAATTTCTGAGTGGGAATCATGGCCAATAAACCAAGTCCTGAGAGAATGGAATAAATGTTTTTCATTTTGTTGCTGTTTATTTTTTTTTCTTTTTTCTTTTTTCTTTTTTTGTCGTTCCCTGAAGTAGGGAACATAGTATCTCTCCCTCTTGTGGATTGTTCCATACATATTTGATGGATTTTCCTTGAGGTGTGCCTATCATAATATTGAGATGAAAATCTACATTTCCAGCTGTTGTTAATTGTGCAATCAATAGATGATTGTTTCCCAAAGAGTCTAATCCAATAGCGCCTTTGCCGAGACAAGCCCACGCTCCATTGTCTATTTGCAATCGGTTGGATCGGGTTATCATCATCAAGTTCTTGGAAGTCGAATCCATGTGGTAAAGGGTAACGATGGGAAGGTCTTTGGAATAAAGCATTCCATCCCGCTCTTGCAGCGAGTAATCCATCCATTTGGATTTGTTTTTTAGAAATCCATTTTCAAATTTCTGATGAAATAAGTTGTCATCTAAGTCCAGATATTTTGGAACGCCTATGTATGTTTCTCCCGCCGCTCCAGCTGTAAACCAAGAATCCAATAGGGTGATGTTCTTGAATAGTGATCGCTCTGGGATGACATTGGGATAGGTGTTTCCAATACTCGCGTGATTGTAAAATGGTTGGTCAGATAAAAACATCAATGGATGTTTTTCTGTTCCATAGGCGGCCTGGAATCGATACCCAGGCGCTAAATCCAAGAATATTCTATAGGTTTTACTCCCTTTTTCGAGCACTCCACTCAAAGCATTGGCGGAATTGTCCGCTGAATTGGACTCGTAGTAATGTTCAATGTATATGCCCTCCAAGCCCTCAAATTTTTGGGCATAGAGGTGTTGCAGAAAAAACAATGAGAATGAGCAGAGCAGGATTTTCATATCGGATTAACGTGCGATGAAAAAGGTTGCTGTCTGTGTTCCCAACAAGATGTTGTACATACCATATGCCCAATCACTGGTGTTGATTTGAAGATTGGCGTCAAGGGTTCCTTTGAACATTTTTTGTCCCCATTGATTAGTGATTAAAATGGAAACACTTTTCATTCCCTGCAATGGGCTAATCGTAATGTAATGATTGGCTGGATTAGGGAAAAGATGAAGATGAATCATTTGGTTTTCGTTGATGAATGTTTCAATGTTACCGTCGCAGTTTTCGTCGACATTGTTGTCCAAAATCTCAACCGCATTGGGATTGATGTTATTACTGTTGTCATCGCAATCTGAAGAGTCGGCTATTCCACAAGCAGCGGGGTTGGCACTACCAAATCCATCCATGTCCATGTCATCGTAGAGTATTTGCGTATCATCGCAATCGTCACTATTGTTCACATACCCAACAACGGAAGAACAAGAAAATACGGCGCTATTTGCATCTCCATAAGAATCTGCGTCGTTGTCTGCATAATAGGTGTTGAGAACAAATTCATCGATCTCTCCATTGCAGTTGTCATCCAAATCATTGCAAGTTTCATTTTGCATGGGATGAATATTAGCGTTGGCATCATCGCAATCACCGGACTGTGGCTCGCCGCAGGCCGAAAAGACTTCATTTCCAAAACCATCTTGATCCAAATCTTCGTAGAGGATAATGTTGTCGTCACAATCATCAAAATTTGAAACATACCCTATCCAAGGTGCGCATGCGAGTAGGGCAACATCTGGATTGCCAAATCCGTCTTGGTCGTTATCCAAGTAGTAGGTGTTTTGAACGTATTCATCAATTTCGCCATCACAGTTGTTGTCTATCTCGTCACAAAGCTCGTTGGCTCCAGGAAACAACAGGGCATTGTTGTCTGCGCAATCATCTCCATTGTTGACATAATTGACGATGGGGTTGCAGAGTAGGAGACTCATTTCTATGTTTCCAAATCCATCTTGATCACCATCAAAATAATACATCAAGGGGTTGGCGCAAGTGTCCAAGTTCATGGCCGATGTTGAGCTTGCCATTAAAAGAAAAACGAGGCAATGACTGAAATTTTTTTTCATTTTGGTTCAAAGAATTTGTCAACCGCAAAAAAAGAAGGATGAGAATAACCCATTGATTTTTCAATGTTATCATTATGAAAACTAGAATGGTTTTTCTATCGAATTTTGTTAAGTGAAGATGAATGTCTTGTTTCCTGAACGTGATGCTGTCAGCGATTAATGAAGCAAGCGGTAACGGTGATTCTGTTGATAAAAAGGAAATGAAAGGACTTGAATACTCAAGAAACCACGAAAGAGAATTCCAAATCAATCGCTTGGAATTTCTTGTTGAAACGGGCAACACTTTTATTGCTGGATCCCATAAAGTGTATGCGATGAATGTTGTCTTTATCGTGTGTCTCTTCTATCAAATGATGCAAGAGATAGGACATCACATGCAACTCCCGATAGTCTTTGTCAGAGGCATTCTGAATGGTATATAATGTTCCATTGAAAACGCCATACAGTTGCATGGCGACCATTAAACCGTCACAGCTCAATCCTGCAATTTTAATCATGCCCTTTTCTTGCCCTGCTCGAAATAAGTCATGCATTTTGGTTTGCTGTTTCTGCGGCCAATCATAGGGGTGGTGCCGTTTCATGAACTGAGTGAAACGCTCCCATGTTTGGTTGTAATCTACTTTGAAGTTTTCTCTTTCCGCTTTTTGCAAGTTTTTTCGCAATTCACGCGAGATGTTTGTCCCAACATAAGGAGCCACTTGCACGCGATGCTTTTTGATGTTCCCTTTGATTTCAACACCTGGTTGGATGTGAATGCCCTTGAGAATGCCTTTCCCGGTTACTTTTTGAAAAATGTTGCTCCTTCCTTCGGGCGTGATATTCTTCCCCAAACATTCCAAGTATTTTACATACAATGGTGTCTTATTGCTGCTGATGAAGCCCCACTTTTTGGTCAAGGCATCGGGTAAAATGGCTTCGTAATCTCCTTTGACCCAACCCTGCCAAGAAGGTTGAACGGCACTCCAATACCAACTCAAGGAAAAAATGGCCCCGTCGTTTTCAGCGACACACCGATCCCATTGGACAATATCCAATTCTGAAGCAGGTATTTTTTTCCAGTCGCTATTCATGACAATACCCAATAATACAAGGATTTTGATGAAGGGCAAAAAAAAAGGTACCTTTTGGTACCTTTTTGGTGTAGCCCGTAGGGGAATCGAACCCCTGTTTACAGAATGAAAATCTGCTGTCCTAACCCCTAGACGAACGGGCCATCGTTCGCTTTAGCGGATGCAAATATAATCCTTTTTTTTCATCTTCAAAAAAAAAATCAAAAAAGTAGCCGCTGCCTTGAATTATCTTCGGCATGGTTTTTAGCCCGAGAATTGCCATGAAAAAAACAGCCTCATTTATACTCTTGCTTGCAGCACTAGGTCTGCTGCACGGTCAATCAATAGGTCAAAATGTGAATATCCATGCCAAGTTCAATCAATTGCCCAATGGCAATATGAAGGTGATATTGGAATACATGAACGGTCAAGAGTGGAAGCAAATCGATAACAAACCCCTAGATGCCAGCGGGAATGTCGATTTTCAATTTGTCCCACCTGTAGAAGGTCAGTACCGTTTTCGATTCCCTTCAGGTAAGAGCAGTGTGATATGGACCGACTTTCTGATTACACGGGGGAAAGGCGAGCCCCAATCGATGGATTTTGTCATGGGATACAACGATTTAGTCGGTAAGCCGCTTCCCGTTTCGAACTCTCCAGAAAACAAACTCTATCTCGAGTTGATGACCCAATACTTGGCTTTTGATGCCTTGCGCACAGCCACGCCTGTGAATCCAGAACAATTGAAAGCTTCTATCACCCAATTGAATGCTACTTCGCGCCGCATGGCCATCCAAAACAAAGGAACGTTTACAGGCGATGTAGTTGCGGATTTGGTGTATCAGCCAGTCAGAGCTGATTACGCCGAAGAAAAACACAAAGATTTAAATGATTCTCTCTTTTATATCAAATTCGGAATCAGCAAACTCCCTTACTACAAACCAGGTGCCTTGCACCACAACTTGTTTGTTCGAAGTTTAGAACGTTATTTCAAGCACATGCAACACCAAGACTCTGATGACTATACCATTGATTTCATCGATGGGGTAATGTTTCGTTCAGGTGGCTTGGAGGAGGTTGATCAGTTTTTGTTCAAGTATCTTTTGGACAAAATGTTGGGTTACAAAAGTGAAAAAGGTTTGTCCCATTTGTTGTCCCATTACAGCCAAGATTGCACCGAAGATCACAGCACCAAATCGGCCAATGATCAATTGGTAGGCGCCCTCAATGAAGTAGCTCCTGGCAAGAAAGTATGGCCATTGAAGTTGCCAGACATCAATGCCAATCCCATTTCACTTTTTGATGTCTGCAAGAAAAACAAGATGACAGTTTTGCTTTTTTGGAAGAGCAGTTGCAACCATTGCGAGGAGTTCAAGCCCATTTTGAGAGGACTTTACGATCAATACCATAGTCAAGGGCTAGAGGTATATGCCATATCCATAGACAAGGACATCAACGAGTGGAAGACTTACGTCAATGCGCACCCGCAGCCATGGAAAGATACCTTCTTGGATTATGCTGTGCGCAAAGAGTTCAATAACCATTATCCCGTACCCAGCACGCCAACGTTGATTGCATTGGATGCCAATGGCAAGGTCATTAGCCGTTTAATTGTGCGCAGCAAGATGGAAGAGTTTTTGAAAGAGTATTTTAAATAGTATTTTACGCGGTCATTCATGGAAGAACGAAAAAGGGTTGTCATTTTTGACAACCCTTTTTTATGCTGTTGAGATGGTAATTAATTTCCTCCGTTGACTTCGTACTCGTTGTTGCCAACCGTCAAGGTCAAACCATTGTTGCATTCACCACTTCCCCAATTGATGACTCTGTTCTGTCCTTCTTCGGGATCAATGGTCATCACACCTTGAACAATCCAAGGACAGCCAACCTTGGCCACCAATGGCTCGTCAATGGTCATGGTGTAGGGAACGTTGTTGCGGTTAATGCCTGAACCTCCTCCAGTGATATGGTAAACATCATCAAGGATGTTGATGACAGTGGAATAACCTTCTGTCCAAGTGCGTGTTCTGCTGCCGTTCCAGGTAGCGGCCCACTCGCTGTTTGGCGCGGTGATGGACGCGGAAACTTCAATGCTAAAATAGGGTTGGCCCAAAGTATTGAATCCTTCATTGACGATGGTTTTGGATCCGTTGATGGTGTAACCATCAATCGAAAAATTCTCAGGGCTAACCGTGATGATGGTACCTGGTGTGCGGTATCGACCAGTATAGGTGATGGTCAATACCCCTTTGCGCACGCGTCCGTCATTGCTGGCGCAATCGTCATTGCCATAATCGATGACCATGACCTTTGGAAAAGAGCTGGTGTCTACTGTGATGGCATCTATACAAGGATCATCCAACGACTTTATCCCAGCAGTGCTATTGGAAGCTTGGTCGACGATTTTGAATAGATCATCAAACAATCCTTCGATGACATTCTGGTCTTTGACGATGGTGGTGTCTCGATTGTCTCTCCATTTTCGGCAACCAGAAAATGCAATGAGCACAAACACGGAGCACATTAATATGACTTTCATTTGCTGTTTCATGGGTTAAATATATTATCGTTTTCCCTTGGGCTTGTGCTCTTTCTGCTTTTGTTTGCGTTCTTTCAGTTGCTCTCCCATCTCCTTTTTAAATTTTGCATCCAAACCAATGAGTATTTTCGTCTTGTCCATACCGATGGCCGAGGCGCTGTTCTTGATGTACTGAGTAACTTGCTGCGCCTCTTCTATTTTGAGCGCTTCCAGCTTTTTCCCATAGGAATCAATATCGTTGTTGTTTTGAATAGTCGAGGTGTCTTCTTGCAACTGTCTCATTTTTTTTTGATGCTGCTTTTTATGCTCTTCAAAAGAATTGTAAATGGGCCAGAATTTTTCCGCCTCTGTTGGTGAAAGATTTAATTCTTGTGTGTAGTAGGCCCTTCGGAGACTTTCAATTTTTTCCTTGGAAGGTCCGTTTTTTGGTGGCCCGTGATGGTCAGGTTGTGCCAAGATAGTGGCGCTCATCAGCGCGGCTGTCAAGAAAGTGATGATATACTTTTTCATATTGATGGTTGATATAAAATTAATTTCTATTAAAAATTCTCTTCCCAATCCAACTCCCAAATCATGTCCTCCAACTCTTCGTCGGATATATCCTGCATCGCGATCTCCCAATTGTCATTCTCCGTTTTCAACTTTTCGATTTTTTGTTCATTTGTATCAATTGGATGATGCGACTTCGCAGGTGCTTTCTGTGGGATAGTTTCTTTTTTCGAAGTGTTTTTTTTAGCTTGCAAAGTGGCTTGTGGTGCATGGGACGCGGTAAATGTTTTCTCTGATGAGGAGGGCCGGAAAACAAAGAACATCAATACGAATAGAGCGGCCAGGCCAAGAATGGTCGAATTGATTATGCGCTTTCTTCGACCCAATGATGACTTTTGTGAAGAGGGGATAGTGATGGATTGAATTTCTATATTCATTCTGATGCGCTGCTGTACACAGGTTTGAAACTTGTCAAAATACGCCTCTTCAATCAGTGTTTGATTTTTCCAAACCGCTAATTTTTCCATTTGCGTGGGGTCAAAATCTTGGTCATGAAAGACATCGTCAAAGTTATTTTTCATGTGTTTCTTTTTTTGAAAATGGTTTTTATTTTCTCCGCTGCATGGTGGTAATTGGCCTTCAATGCGCCAACGCTGGTATCGGTAATGGCTGCTATTTCTTCGTAAGTTTTTTCTTCAAAATACCGGAGGATGAAAACAGCTTTCTGTTTTTCAGGAAGGCTTTGCATCGCGGCTTCCAATGCGATCAAGATTTCATCACCGTCAAAAGGAAAATCTTCTGAGGCCATTTCAGGTAAATTTTGGCTTGAAACGTTTTTGGATTTTCTTTCAATACATTTCAAGGCCTCACGATAGGCGATGGTGTGGAGCCAGGTGGATCGTTTGGATTCTCCTCTGAACTGATCCCATTTTTCCCATGCGATGACAAAAGTATTTTGACTAACGTCATGGGCATCCTCATGGTTATTCAGCATTCGACGAACAAAATAATAAATGGGTTTTTGATATTGCGCAATCACTTCACGAAACTGCTGTTCTTTGCTCAGCGCATTTTCGTTGGAGAAAGGATTGGGCACATGTTTCATGGTTTTTAGAGCGTGGGATGAAGGTAAGGTTTAATGCCCTGCCAGATTTTTTTTCTTGGACATTTATCGTTAAGTTTGTTCGTACCAAAATTGGGAGAATATGGGAGTTTATGTTATTGGAGAGATTGGTCAGAACCACAATGGTTCAGTGGATTTAGCCAAATTGTTGGTAGAAATAGCTGCGCGTCCCATCAAAGAGAATTTGTTCAATCTTCAATTGCGTCCCATGGATGCAGTCAAATTGACCAAAAGGGATTTGAAAGAGGAATTATCCCAATCGCAAATGAGTAAGCCTTATGATAGTGTTCATTCATTTGGTCGCACCTATGGAGAGCATCGCGCTGCATTGGAGCTTTCAGACGAAGAGCATTATGAAGTATACAAATATGCCAAGTCATTGGGTTTGGATTTTGTTGAAACCCTGTGTGCAGTCGGTTGTTTGAGTATGCTCAAGTATTTTTCACCAGACAAATTGAAAGTGGCCAGCAGGGACCTGACCAATTTGCCTTTGCTGCAAGCATTGGCAGAAACCCGCATCCCCATTATTCTCTCTACCGGTATGGCTGGGAAGAAAGAACTGGATGAAGCCTTGCAAGTAATCCATCGTTATCACAATGACATTTCTATTTTGCATTGTGTTTCGCAATATCCAACTGAACCCCGCAATGTTAACTTGAATACATTGTCCTACCTTCAAAAGAACTACGCAGATTATACCATAGGTTATAGTGATCATACCATCGGCATTGCTACACCAATTGCAGCGGTGGCCATGGGGGCGCAAATCATAGAAAAGCACATCACATTAGACCGGAACATGAAAGGTACAGACCAAGCCGGTTCTTTGGGCATTGATGGCATGAATAGAATGGTGCGTGATATCCGACTGTTGGAAATGCAAATGGGAGTAGAAGATATTTTCATTTCTGAAGGTGTGGAAGGTGCCAAGTTCAAATTGGAGCGCTCCATTGCTACAAAACGACCCATGAAAGCGGGTGAGCAAATTCAAGAATCTGATTTGCACATGCTCTCACCAGGAGATGGTTTCAAATGGATGGACAAGCACGAAGTGATTGGAAAAGTATTGGCTTTGGATATGCCCGCTGATGAAATCATTTACCCCAATATGTTGTCATCATGAGTCAAGATCAAAAGTTGCCCATGGTGGTATTCACCGATATCGACGGGGTATGGACGGATGGTGGAATGTATTATGATCAGACAGGCAATGAATGGAAAAAATTCAATACCCGAGATTCCGCAGCCATTCTGTTCTTGAGGCAACTGGATATTCCGGTAGTGGTGATCACCGGTGAAGATACCGATATCATGCGCAGGAGAGCAGAGAAGTTGAAATTGCCTTTTGTTTATCACGGTGTAAAAGACAAAGTAGCTGTCGCCAAAGCTTTTTGTGACGAAAGAAATATCCAATGGAAAGATGCGGCTTTTATTGGCGATGATTTGTTGGATATTCCACTTTTGAAATTGGTGGGCATTTCAGGTTGCCCATCCGATGCGCCAAACTATATTCAAGATTTGGTGACTGTTGTTGTAAAGAACAAAGGAGGCGAAGGGGCGTTTCGAGATTTTGTTGAAGAGATAATCCAACGGTCAGGTCGTTGGAATGAAGTGATTCAATATTGGATGAACAAATAATGGAGTGGAAGGTCATATTTCAATCTATAGTTGTTTTTTTACAGGTCTTTCTTTTTGGTGTCTTAAAGTTCAATAATCCATATCATTGGGCTTGGTTCAAATGGATGAAGGGTCATACGTTTAGAACCACGGGGGCCAAGTCCCGAACGGATTTATTGGCGGTTCCCAGGTATTGGTGGAGAGCCTGCAAAATGATTGGCAACACATCGCCATTGCGCTCGGGGCATCAAAGTGAAGTGATATATTGTCAAACCCCTTCGCAACAAGCTCAATTTTCGGATTATCTTTTTGCTGTCAAAGGAGTTCGTTATGAAAATATGATTTATCGGGATGCTACACCAATCGGAATGGGTGTTTTTTCAAGGGCACTGATGTTGTTTTTTATTACTACTTTGGCTTTCTTTTTATTGTTGTCATCCCCATTCTCCAGGCACCGTTCACGATTGGGCTTGATGATTTTGCAATGGGCAGAGAATGTCAAGTGCATGATGATTTGTAAAACATGGGGTGTAGAAAAGATGTACTTTTTTGGGGGATATGAAAATGACTCCTGTTTCACAGGATTATTGGCCAAGGCTGTGGGGATTCATTTGGTGACCATTCCATCAGCCAACCCCATTCGCAATTTTTACCAGCAGGTGGTGACGGATACCTTCGTATTTACAGCTGATTTTCAAAGGGTGGAGCATCAGAAATACAAAGGGAATTGGAGTTGTAACCACATAGAGTCCTGGCCTTTTATCGAGTTTTCGAAACTTCAACCCTATATCAAAGGTGATCAAGTGACCAATCGAAAAGCCATCGGCTTTTTGTCGAGGGGAGCTTGGTTGCGGAAAAAACGCGGTGTGAATGCTCAGAACAACAATAAGGATTTTGAATATGAAGAACGTTGCATGCAGGCCCTGCGTCAATTTCTCTCCAATCATTTGGATTACACCCTGATCATCCTTCCTCACCCCATGGAGTGCCATCGTCCTGAATTGAAGGCGGAGGCAGTGCAATATTATCAGAATTATTACAGCGGATTAAAAGTTGTTTTTTATGACAAAGGGTTGAAGTCTTATCAGTGTTTTTCTGATGTAGACGTCACTGTAACAGCCATATCGAGCGCCAATATCGAGCGCCTGTATTGTGGATACAAAGCCATGTTTGCACCTTTGGGAGCGCAAGTGGAATTTTTCTCAGGATCCACTTTGGACAATATCGTGTGTCGAGAAGAAGAAGGCTTTGATGCAATGCTCTTGGACATATTATCCAAAGACGAAGAGGATTATTTCTCGTCTTACGCACTGACTCCTTATCGTTTTGACGCCATCAGAACTCAGCGTTGAGCGGAGTTCTGGGGAATGGAATCACATCACGGATGTTGCTCATTCCGGTAGCATACATAACCATTCTCTCGAAGCCCAATCCAAATCCTGCATGGGGACAAGTGCCAAATTTTCTTGTCTCCAAATACCACCAAATGTGTTCTTCAGGGATATTGAATTGACGGCACTTTTCTAGAAGGACTTCATAGCGTTCTTCACGCTGAGATCCTCCGATGATTTCACCGATTCCAGGAACCAACATATCCATGGCCGCTACGGTTTTTCCATCTTCATTCATGCGCATGTAAAAGGCTTTGATGGCCGCAGGATAGCCGGTGATAATGACCGGTTTTTGAAAATGTTTCTCTACCAAGTAGCGCTCATGTTCACTTTGAAGATCGATTCCCCAATTGACATCGTATTTGAATTTTTTCTTCTTGTAATGATTGGAATTCATCAAGATGTCAATGGCTTCAGTATAAGTAATTCTTTCAAAAGGACTTTCTACAACAAATTTCAAACGATCAATCAAAGGCAAAGTTTGACGCTCTTCTTGTGGTTTTGATTTGTCTTCTTGTTGTTCTCTTTCTTGAAGAAAGGTAAGGTCCTCCAAAGCGTTTTCTAGAACATGGTTCAAACAGAATTTTAGAAAAGCTTCAGCCAAATCCATGTTGTCATAAATGTCATTGAATGCAACCTCTGGTTCAATCATCCAAAATTCAGCCAAGTGGCGTGAAGTATTGGAGTTCTCAGCTCTGAAGGTTGGTCCAAAAGTGTAAACTTTTCCCAAGGCCAATGCGGCCAATTCCGCTTCCAACTGACCGGAAACAGTGAGGTTGGCACTTTTTCCAAAGAAGTCTTGGCTGTGATCAACTTGACCATTTTCATCCTTGGGAACTTGGTTCAAATCCAATGTGGTCACCTTGAACATTTCTCCTGCTCCCTCTGCATCGCTGCCCGTAATAATGGGGGTGTGCAAATAGAAAAAGCCGCGGTCGTTGAAAAATTTATTCACGGCAAATGCAAGGTGATGACGGACGCGGAATACAGCACTAAAGGTGGATGTTCTAAATCGCAAATGGGCTTTTTCTCTCAAGAACTCCAAAGTGTGCTTTTTCATTTGAATGGGGAATTCGTTGGGGTCACAATCGCCCAAGATTTCTAGGGATTGGCCAATGACTTCCACATTTTGTCCTTTGCCCAAACTTTCTTGAACAATGCCATTTACCGATACAGATGTCCCAGTGTACAAGCGCTTTCTGAGATCCTCTGGCGTTTGATTGGGATCCAATACCACTTGGATATTGCGCAGTGTCGAACCATCATTGATGGTCAAGAACTGATCATTTCTAAAGGTTTTTACCCAGCCTTTGATATTGACTTCTTTGCCAATTTCTGCTTGATCTAAAATGTGGAGAATTTCTGTGCGCTTCATAAAATACAATGAAGCACAAATTTAGGCAATTATAAATGAACAGGCGTATTGATTTTTTCTGACTCTACTTTCCCGTCCCGCATGCGGATGACGCGGTGGGCATGTGCGGCGATGTCTTCTTCGTGGGTGACCAGAATAACCGTGTTTCCTAGGTCATGAATATCTTGGAAGAGGCGCATGATTTCATGGGAAGTCTTGGTATCCAAATTTCCCGTGGGTTCATCGGCCAAAATGATGGAGGGTTTATTGACCAGCGCTCTTGCTACAGCAACCCTTTGGCGTTGTCCACCAGATAGCTCATTGGGTTTGTGCAACATACGATTGGTTAACCCCACCTGATCCAGCACTTCTTTGGCACGACGCAATCTTTTTTCTTCGGTCCAACCCGCATAAACCAAGGGCAATGCGACGTTCTCAAGTGCAGTATACTTGGGCAGAAGGTTAAAGGTTTGAAAGACAAATCCAATTTCTTTGTTGCGAATTTCAGCCAAGGCATTGTCCGTCAAAGTGGCGACATTGGGACCATTCAAGAAATAATCGCCAGAAGTGGGTCGATCCAAACATCCCAAAATATTCATCAACGTGGATTTACCAGAACCGGATGGTCCCATCAATGCCACATATTGGTTTTTTTCGATTTCGAGATCAACGCCATTCAAGGCGTTCACTGTTTCGTCGCCAATGGTGTATGTCTTGGTAAGACCTGCGATTCTGATCAATGCACTCATGTTTCAAATGTAGTCCAATTCAATGGGGTGAAAACCGACAATATGCTTTTTTAACGGACGATGCAACTTATATTGTATATTTAGACTCTTAAGAATGGTATTTGAAACTTATGAAAAGAATTCTTCAACTCATTGCTTTTTTAATCGCTGCGCATTCTGCAATTGCGCAGATTACTTTGGCTCCTGGCATAACGGCGGATCAAGCTGTTCAATATTTACTTGGACCTAATGTGACTTATTTTAATGCTCAATTTACTGGTGATCCAGGTCAATTGGGATATCTGACTGGTGGAGGTGTTCCAGCTGCTTTTCAAATTGAGAACGGGGTTACCTTGAGTTCTGGTCATGTCAATGAGTTACAATTGGGTGCCACAGTGCCAACCATTACAGGCGGTGTTGCCAATAATCCAGATTTGTTGAATGTAGCCAATTCCGTGTTCCCGATGATTGGTTTGGACCTCACCATCAGTGATGTGAACGATCAAGCGATACTGGAATTTGACTTTATTGCCACAGGAAATACTTTGTCCTTTGATTACATTTTTGGATCTGATGAATATTTGACTTTTGTCGATCAAGTGTACAATGACGTTTTTGCCTTCTTCTTGTCCGGCCCTGGAATTACTGGTCCCTATTCGGCACCCCCAGGTTACCCCAATGGTTCGACGAATATCGCCATCATCCCTGGTTCTAATCCTCCATTGCCCATCACCATTTCAAGTCTGAACAATGTCGATTATAGTGAGTTCTATATCGATAATCCTGCGCCCAATGATGACATCGGAAGCAATGGTTACACTGTTCCTTTATTGGCAACGTATCCATTACTTTGCGGAGAAACTTATCACATCAAGTTGGCGATTGCTGATGCGCAAGATGGATCATTGCAGTCATTTGTTACTCTTAGATCGGGTAGTTTTAATGTGGGGAATAATTTGATTCAGCCGGTTAGTGTCAATATCTCAGGCAGTCAGGGCGGTATCACCGGATTCCCAGCCAATGCCATATTGGAAGGAGAAAGTTGTTATGATGGTTTCTTCGTCATTGCTCCTCCTCCTTGCTTATTGGAGCCGGATACCATCACGCTTTATTTTGGAGGAACGGCTACATTGGGTGACGATTATACCTATGATGGGGATACCACTTTGGTGGTTTATCCTGGCACCTATGACACTTTATACTTGAACGCACTCGTTGATGATATTGCAGAAGGTACCAATACCATCACTTTTGGAGGCATTACTTCTACCTACGAGACCATTGATATTGGTTTTATCTATGTTGATCCGCTTGATACCTTGAACGGTGTGGACATGGATACCACAACGGCAACCATGATCATCGTGGATTACAACCCCGTATCCGTGAGTACACTGCCTGATATTGGTTTGTGTGAGGCGGTTATTCCAGAAAGTTATGGAGCCAATTCACT
>JBDKGG010000071.1:0-5873 GCA_039798325.1 Bacteroidota bacterium | reverse complement strand
AAGTCTTTTTCTTGAAAAGTCGTTTGGCGCAATTGATCGAGTTAAACAAAAAAGGCAAGAACGTTGTGCAAGACAGAACCATTTACGAAGATGCCTTTATTTTTGCTCCCAACCTTCACGCCATGGGATTGATGACCACCCGTGATTTTGAGAATTATGCAGATTTGTTTTCCGTTATGGATGAATTCATCACTCCTCCAGATCTATTGATTTATCTAAGGGCCACTGTTCCCTCTTTGGTAGAGAACATTCAGAAAAGAGGTCGTGAATATGAAGAAGCCATTCGACTGGATTACTTGACGCGACTCAACGAGCGCTACGAAGCCTGGATTTCAACCTATAATAAAGGCAAATTGTTGATCATTGATATCGATGGGAATCGATTCCATGAGAGTGCTGAGGACTTGGGGAAAATCATTTCTTCCATAGACAGTCAACTACATGGTTTGTTTTAAATAACCATTCAGAAATAAAAAAAGGTGGGTAGAGCCCACCTTTTTTTATGCCTACTATTGTTTACTTACTCAACAATATAAAATCTGTCCTTCTGTTGAGTTGCAATTGTTTTGCATCACAATCCGTCACAATTTTGCCTTCACAAATACACCCATTGATTGGTTTGTCCTCGCCGTATCCTTTATACTTCACTCGATCTTTGGCGATACCTTTCCTGACAATGTAATCTGCTGTAGATTTTGCGCGATGTTCTGATAAACGCAAATTGTACTCTCTTGAACTTCTGCAATCTGCATGCGAAGCACACTCAATGATTGCTGTTGGATTTTCTTTCATGTAGGCCACAACCTCAGCCAACGCTTTCTTGGCAGCAGGGGAAATAAACCATTTGTTGGTTGCAAAGTAAATCGACTTCAACGCGCGAATCGGCGCTTTGGCTTTGGCCGTTGAATCATTGTTCAACACCTCAGCAATCCATCTCTTTTCAGTGATGTTCACCGTTGAAGCTCGGTACACGTTGTTGACATTGATGACTTGGTATGAAGTGGCAATCAAAGTATCGCCTTTGAAAATGGACACCTTGATGGAATCGCCCTCAGAAATCTGGTCAAAGGGCAAAACAGCAGCAACATTGGTCTCACCCTTGATCGAAGTCACCTTCTTGTAGCCACCATCACTATTCTCGATTTGATAAGTCTTTTCACCTTGCACATTGGCCACCTCTTTGGGAATGGCTACGTCCAACATCACTTCCTTGATGGGTTTCAATTTGTTCTTGGAGTGACGGATGAAAAATCTTTTCAATCCTGTTTTATCATCAAATTTTATTTTGTGCGGGTAATAACCATAAACAAAAAGTGAATCACCGTCCTTCATAAATGGCGGAACTTTCCCTTCATTGTCCACACCGCTGTCCACCAATCTCGAATCCACTGAAAGCACTTTAGCGGCCTTTGAGCGAAGCAATTCATTGGTCATGTTGTCATAGACGTACAAATACTCTTGCACTTTTGGAAAGGTCATTTGCAAAATCTCATCCTTCCCTTCTGTGAAATTTCTATTGGAACTCACAAACCAGACACTATCTGTTCCGTTGTCAGAAATGGCAAAATCATCTCTCTTGGAATTGATAGGAGTGGGCAAGTGTTCTACAACATCCATTTTCTTATGCCAGGCGTACAAGTCAAAAGCACCCAATCCTCCCTGACGATTTGAGGAGTAAAAAAGATAGTCGTCTGAAACTGTTGCAAAGAGCTCATCAAATGGGGAGTTGACTTTACTAGAGAGAATTTTTACATCTCCCCATCCCTCAGCGCCCAATTTGGCAGAATACAAATCAAAGCCGCCAATGCCTCCTGGGATATTTGAACTAAAGTACAATGTCTTGCCATCTCCCGAAAAAGTGGCATGCGCATAAGAGTACTTTTTATCCATGAACTTCAACCGCTTGGCGCGAGACCATTTTCCTTTCTCATTGATCACCAACTCAAACAACTGCGGCTGCTCAACTTTACTGAATAAACCTGCACCCATGGTTCGGGTGATGATCATTCGGTTACCCTCGTTGTTTATGGCAAAAGAACCCTCATGACGTGGTGAATTTACTTTTCCTAGTGGCAAGTCCGTTTCACCTCCCCGCACAGCCACATCCAAATAAGTAGATGAGTCAGACGTGGAGAATTCGTCAATCAGAGAAGACTGCTTGGAATTGGCGATGTAATACAGCTTTCCTTTGTGCCAATGGGGACCAAACGCATTGCCTTCAGGATTCAAATTCAATGACTGAACCGTCACATTTTGTTCGTTGTAAACCATTAAGGTATCAGGGATATATTCAAAACCAGCGACAACATCACGCAGTACTTGATTTTTAATTTTCATCCCAATCTTCTGGGAATCATCCTTTTTACCCAATTGCCACAACATGTCGGAGTAATAGAATAAATCCACATCTTTCAAGGAATCCAAAGGAACCATTGCATAGTTCTGCACACACGAGGACGACTGTTTCATGAAGTAATAACACCTAGATAATTTCACCCGTGCTTCGGTATTCTTTGCCGCATAGCGCTTGAAATAGGTGGAGGCTTCAGCATATTCCTTCCTACTCATCATATTATCCCCTCGGGAAAAATCCAAACCCTGACCATGGGATAATATTCCTAGGAAACAGAACATGATGAAAAACAAAAAGTTCTTTGTATTCATAATCACTTAGAATAAACGAGGTGAAACTTGACCGCGGTAATTGCTGCTCAAATAAAATTTTATCATCAATTCATGGGTACCATTGGTATAGTTCTTCAGAGGCGAAGAAGTATAATCAAATGCATAAACCAACCTAGCATAGTCGCCCAATTGAAACTCCAACATGGCAATCCAAGCATCGTTCATTCGGTTAGAAAAACCTGCTCCCACCACATTTCCATAATAAGCCATGAATCCTGCATCAATGGATGGTGTCAACGATTCATGCATCTTGACCAATCCCATGGCTTTATATGTCCACTTTCTTCCGTAATTGAAAACGTAACCGCCGGTCAAAAAGTGATGAAAACTTTGGTATGCCGACATGGAACCCAGACTGGCTTTGCTCCATTCTTGTTTCATCAATGCCGGAGCAGAATATCCAAACCAAAATTTGTTGTTGTACACATACAAGCCTGCACCGAAATTGATGGTTGAAAATGTTTGATTGGCCAAAAATGCATTGTCTGCATCACCACTTCCATTGTTGTAATGCGCATTGGCAAAACCGGCGCTCATCTGCTCATAATTGGCTTGGATTCCCATACCGATAATGAATTTCTTAAAACGCAAATGATACGCTTGAGCCAATCGCATTTGATTTCTTTTGAATAAGCCTATCTGATCGTTGCTGACCAGCAAACCTGTTCCCAATTTCTCTTGACCGTAGCGCATGTGGATGTTTGCTGTTGCCGTCTTGGGCGCACCCTCCATACCCAACCATTGCGTGCGGTAATTGATTCCCGCTATCGTTCCTGTGCTGCTACCTGCATAAGCAGGATTCAATGCCAATCCATTGAACATATACAAGCTATACTGAGGATCTTGTTGAGCGTATCCCAGACATGGTGCCAGTAACAACCCAACCAAAATGAATATGCTGTTTTTCATTGTCATCATTTTTTTCATTTATTATCTCCACAACGTGATGTAACCATTTTTCTCAACTTGAAGAACATTCAATTGAATGATGTAGAAATAGGTTCCCACTGCCAAGTGCTCTCCTTTCGACATTCCAACATTGCCCTTTCCATCCCAATCATTCTGATAGTTGTCGCTCTCATAGACCAATCCACCCCAACGGTTGAATACTTTAATGGTCACTACCTCATTGGGCAACAAGTCTTGCAACTCAAACAAATCATAATCACCATCACCATTGGGAGAGAATGCATCTGGTATGAATTCAAAACCTTCATCAATCAATCCATCACAATCATTGTCGATCTCATCATTGATTTCTTGTGCATCTGGGAATGCGGTAGAATTATCATCATTGCAATCGGTGTTGTCCAATACATATCCATCGACATCCAAACAAGCCAGAGTTGAATCCAACGGATTGCCATAACCATCTCCGTCCGCGTCGGCGTAGTAAGTGATTAGCACTCCTTCATCAACCTGAGTATCGCAGTCGTCATCAATGCCATTGCACACCTCCGTTCCAGAAGGATTAGCCGTATTCAAGGCATCATTACAATCGGTGTTGTTCTGCACAAAACCAGAAGGTTGGGTACAAGCATCGATCATCACCGCTGGGTTACCAAATCCATCAGCGTCGGCATCTTCAAAGAAGGAGATTAACAATCCTTCATCCGTTGTGCCCGAACAGTTGTCATCGATACCATTACACACTTCAATCGCATTTGGATTCACTGCACTATTGATGTCATCACAATCTGTATTCACCAAGGCACCGCATGAGATCGGAGCTCCTGTTCCAAATCCATCACCATCGGTATCCAAATAGGTCAATGCATTGTCATCACAATCTTCCCAGTTGGTAACGAATCCGATGGGCTGAACACAAGCCGTTGTCGTATTATTCAAGTCCCCAAATCCATCACCATCATTGTCCGCATAGTAGGTATTTTGAACACCTTCATCGATCTGACCATCGCAGTTATCATCCAACTGATTGCACACCTCGGTCATGGCGGTGTTCACTGTAGCGTTGTTGTCATCACAATCTGAATTGTCCGCCAATCCGCAAGCCACAGGACTTCCAGCACCAAAACCATCTGCATCATTATCCGCGTACAACCATTGCGTATCGTTGCAATCGGTGTTATCTGTTACACCACAAGGAACCATGACCATCGTTCCAAAACCATCCCCATCCAAATCTTGGTAGGTAATGATGTTGTCATCACAATCTTGAGCATTGTTTACATAACCAAGAGGTGCACTGCAAGACAGAACAACATTTGAAATCCATCCAAATCCATCGCCGTCTGCATCCAAATAGTAAACATTCTGTACTCCTTCATCCACCTGGGCGTTGCAATTGTCATCAACCTGATTACACAACTCTACATGGGTTGGATAGACTTGCGCATTGTTATCATCACAATCATTGTTCAACAAAGATCCACAAGCCACCCATTCCGCCACACCATATCCATCGCCATCCGCATCCAAATACATGATTTGTGTGTCATCGCAATCTTCGGAATTGTTTACATAACCGGCTGGCAGTGAACAAGCATAAGTCACATCATTGATGTTACCGAATCCATCGCCATCCAAATCATTGTAATAAGTAAACTGGACAAATTCATCCACTTCACCATCACAATCATCATCCAACAAATTGCACACCTCCTGAGCTGGCTGAATACAAGATCCATCCTCATCCGTGGCCAATGCATTGTAATTGCATGCATTTGCATCGGTACATCCCAAAACTTCCACTTCATCGCATACTCCGTCTCCATCTGTATCATTGATACAATCTCCTGAGCAAGTCAAATAACTCTGTGCAGGGTAAGTACAAGATTCGTCTTCAGTATTGGCAGCAGGGTTGAAGTTGCATGCATTAACATCGGTGCAACCGAACACTTCACATGTCAAATCCAAACCGTCACAGTTCTCATCTACCCCATTGCCACATACCTCAATACCAATTGGAGAGGCTGAAACATTTGAATCATTACAATCTGTATTGTTGGTAACATACCCAGCACCCAAAGAGCTACATGAACTGGTTGCGATTCCCGCGCCAAATCCATCGCCATCGTTGTCTGCAAAGTAGTCTGTAAAGACAATATCATTGTCCACTACTCCATTGCAATCATCATCTGTAGCATTACAAATCTCTGTTGCTCCGGGATATATACCCGCAGCCGTATCATTACAATCCGTGTTATTCGTTACATAACCCACTCCCA
>JBDKGG010000070.1:0-6489 GCA_039798325.1 Bacteroidota bacterium | reverse complement strand
GGCACTGTTGGTTTGAAGCCAACCTATGGCAGAATTTCTCGCCACGGACTTATTGCCTATGCCAGCAGTTTTGATCAGATTGGCCCCATTACCCATGATATAGCAGATGCTTTCTTGTACACCTCGGTCATGGCGGGTCCTGATGCTTATGACGGAACTTTGTTCCAAGAGTCGTATGCTATGCAAACGCAGGAATCCAAGCCTTTGCGCATCGCTGTGCTCAAAGATTGTGTCCACCGCGAAGGGCTTAACGCAGAGGTCAAGGCTGCATTTGTAAACCTTACAGAAAAGTTAAAAAGTCAAGGACATCAAGTTGAGGAAGTTAATTTCCCCATTGTAGATCAACTGGTGCCGACTTATTACGTTTTGACAACCGCTGAAGCTTCGTCCAATTTGTCCCGTTTTGATGGGATACATTTCGGATACCGTTCCAAAGAGGCCAAAGGCATTGACCTAACGTATAAAAAAAGCAGATCAGAGGGATTTGGAGAGGAGGTGAAAAGAAGAATCATGTTGGGAACGTTTGTTTTGAGTTCGGGATATTATGACGCCTATTACAGTAGGGCACAGAAAGTGAGAAGACTCATTCAGAACAAAACCAATGAAATTCTTGCGCAATACGATGTCATCATGACGCCAACCACGGCTGATTCGGCATTTGAAATGGGCAAGAAGTCTGCGGATCCCATCGCCATGTACTTGGAGGATATCTTTACTGTACAGGCCAATTTATCTGGACACCCAGCCATTTCAATTCCTTTGGGAAAAAAACAAAATGGAATGCCCTTTGGTGTTCAAATTTTGTCTCGCGCTTTTGAGGAGAATCAGTTGTTATGCGCCGCACAACAACTGAATGTTTGCCTCAAAGAATCTTAATAAATCTGTTGACAAAAGCATTCAATCATTTCCCAACCCTTCTAAAAGTGTTCGGAAATTGTGCAAAGTTTAGGATTGAATGCTTACCGTTAAAAAAACATTTGTGAGACAGATTTTTTTACTCTTTATTTTTGCTACCGCCCTCAGTGCTGCTGCGCAACCAGGAAACAACGCCTCTTTTTCAGTACAAAAAGACAATCCTGAAGTACAAGCCATCGATCAATTGTTGGTATCCAATTATTTGAATCATTTTTGCTACTCAACAGATTCCTTGTTGCTCAATCCTTTTGGGTACGAGAAAAATCAATTGCCTTCTTTCACTGCTGAAATCATTGAAGAGCGCATGAAGAATTTGGATGCAGATACCCCTTTTGATTTGGTTTATAATTCAACCGTTCAAGGATTTATTGATCTGTATGCCGTTCGCAGAAAGGATGTGACGAGCAAAGTGATGGGCATGGCCCAGTTGTATTTCCCCATGATCGAGGAAAAATTGACCAAGCACAATATTCCCATCGAGCTTAAGTATTTGGCCATCGTGGAATCAGCTTTGAACCCTACGGCCATCTCAAGAGTGGGTGCAGGAGGATTGTGGCAGTTTATGCCCGGTACAGCCAAGCTGTATGGATTGGAAATCACCAGTTATCAAGACGAGCGATTTGACCCTTACAAAGCGACAGAAGCGGCTTGTAAATACTTGAAGTTTTTGTACGACACTTTTGACGACTGGCAACTGGCATTGGCAGCTTATAATAGCGGCCCGGGCAATGTGAACAAGGCCATCAGAAGATCAGGTGGCAAAAAGGATTTTTGGAGCATCAAACCGTATTTGCCCAAGGAGACGCAAGGATATGTACCCGCCTTTATTGCCGTAAACTACATCATGAATCACACGGCTGAATACAACCTCTACCCCAAAAAGCCCATGATTACTTGTTATGAAGTAGATACGGTGCATGTTAAAAGTCGTTTGGATTTTGATGCGATGTCCAAAGTTTTGGGGATGAATGTGCAAGATGTTGCTTATTTGAATGGCACCTATAAGTTGAGAGAAATTCCCGATAACGGTCAAAAGCACTACATCACTCTGCCCGTGAGCAAGGTGGGATTGTTTATTGCCAATGAAGCTTTGATTTATGCGCAAAGTGCCATTATTGAAAAGCCAAAAGAAACAGTTATGGCCAACAATGGTGAAGCCATTGGGGGTGCCAAGAAAGTGACGGAAAAAGTGGTTTGGGAAGATTCGTGGAAAACGCATAAAGTCACCAAAGGACAAACATTGGCGGTGGTGGCTAAAAAATACAACGTCACTACGAGTCAAATCAAACAATGGAACAAATTAAAATCCAACAGTTTGAAATCGGGTCAGGTTTTGAAGATTAAAACCCGCGTCAAAAAGACCATCAGCATTACCGAGAATGATCCCGTCAACACGGCGCAAAAGGCCATGGGCAATGAAGATAGCGCTGCGGACTCTACTGTGGTGGCTCCGGCTCCTAAGCCAACACCAACAGCCAAAACACAAGTATATACTGTACGCAAAGGAGATACGTTGAATTTGATTTCGCGCAAATACGGCGTAACCATCGCAGAAATGAAGAAATGGAATCCCAAGTTGACTGATCGCTTACAAGTGGGACAAAAAATAACGATTAAAAAATAAAAAAATGAAGGTAGAAAACGGAAAAGAAGTAAGCGTATCGTATCGCTTGTATTTGGATGGATTTGATGGCGAATTGTTTGAAGAGACGCATGAAGAAGAGCCCATGACATTCATGATTGGTTCAGGCGAGATGCTACCTGCATTTGAAGCCGCCATCTTGGGTAAAGCAGAAGGAGAGACATTCCAATTGCACATTGCTTGTGATGATGCTTATGGAACAGAGAAGGAAGAGTTTTATATGGAGTTTCCCAAAAGTGATTTCATCGGAGATGACGGGGAGATGGACGATGAATTGTTTGAAGTGGGCGAGGTAGTTCCCATGACCACGGATGAGGGAGAAGAGGTGTATGGAGTGGTAGTAGAGGTAAAATTGAACAGCTTGATCATCGATTTCAATCACCCTTTGGCAGACGAGGATTTGTATTTCATTGGAAAAATCGAAAAGATCGCTTGATCCTAAAATATGCGCAGTATACTCAAAACATCAGCCAGTAAGTCAGCATCCATTTCCACGTTCATAGGAACAACCATGGTTTTGGTCTTGGTGGCTTTATTGCTGGTGTTTTGGATATTGGGCTCTGCTTTGACCGATCATTTCCACGACCAGTTGGTGGCTCAGGTGATGTTTATCCCGGACGCCAAGGAGGCGGATTTGATGCTGTTTAAAAAGCAAATTGAAGGGGAGCCTTATTGCGAGGCTACCCAATATGTCTCTAGCGCTGATGCGGCAGAGATCATGAAAAAAGAATTGGGCAATGACTTTGTTGCAGGCGTGTTGGGTTACAATCCGCTGCCCGCTTCATTGGACATAAGGATGAATCCAGAAGCAGCGGATGTCGAAACCCTGCGGAAAACCGCAGAAAACTGGAAACGAAACCCCTTGGTTAAGGATGTCATCATACAAGAAAGTTTGATACAAAAGATCAATGAGAACATTGCCCATTGGAGTTTGATTCTGATGATCATTGCGGGATTGTTGATGATGATCTCCATTGTCTTAATTGTCAATACTGTTGAGTTGACCATTTTTTCTCAGCGGTTTATCATCCGCAGCATGCAGTTGGTGGGCGCAACCCGATGGTTCATCATCAAGCCATTTGTCTTAAAAAGCATGTGGCAAGGACTAAGAGCAACCCTCATTGCGCTC
The DNA here is from genome assembly GCA_039798325.1 of Bacteroidota bacterium. Taxonomy (GTDB): domain Bacteria; phylum Bacteroidota; class Bacteroidia; order Flavobacteriales_D; family Sanyastnellaceae; genus CAMCTV01. The sequence goes on along the minus strand of JBDKGG010000070.1, from coordinate 2,803 downwards.
TTGGTGATTTTCACAGGATTGTTTTTCATTATGCAAGATTGGCCCGTCATCATTTCTGTGTTGATGGAAAAGGGCCGCATCTTTTGGGTGGTGCTCGGCACTGCCTTTGTGGGTCTAAGTGTTTCTACGTTGTCTACGTTTTTCAGCGTGCGTAAGTTTGTCAAGCTGAGATACGAGGAGATGCACACCTAAAATTTCACAAAAAGAAAACACCAATTTGTTTCCTTTTTAGGTCTTCCTTGCGTATGTTTGGCGCACTAAAAAATTTATATTAAAAAACAGCTATGAGTCAAGCGAAAAAAACACAAAGCGCAGAAAGTTCTTTTGATTTCTCTGCCATTTTTCCTTACATCGCCATTCCAGTGGCATTGATTGTTTCAGCGATTCTCTATGTAAATGTATTGGGAGATGCTGCAAACTTTGAGGGCGGAGATCCTGAAAAAGGTCATCCATTGAACGTTTTGGGAACCATTCACAAGGGAGGTTTCATCGTTCCTATTTTGATTACTGTAAACTTGGTGGTTGTTATCTTCTTTGTTGAGCGCATGATCAGCTTGACGCAAGCAAAAGGAAAAGGTAGCGTAAATAAATTCGTTCGCAACGTGCGTTCTTTGGTTAATTCTGGTCAGTTGGATCAAGCCATGGCTGCATGCGACAAGCAAAAGGGTTCTGTTGCTGCTGTAGTAAAAGCTGGTTTGATGAAGTACAAGTCTGTAGAGTCAGATGCTTCTATGGATCGTGAAGCCAAAGTGACTGCTGTAAAAACAGAATTGGACGAGGCTTCTTCTTTGGAATTGCCGATGTTGTCTAAGAACTTGGTTATCCTTTCAACTTGTGCTTCTTTGGGTGTATTGGTTGGATTGTTGGGTACTGTACGCGGTATGATTTCGTCTTTCGAAGCGATGGCAACAGCGGGTGCTCCTGATGCTACAGCATTGTCATTGGGTATCTCTGAGGCCTTGATCAATACCTTCTTGGGTATCTTGGGTTCTGCTTTGGCGATTGTTCTTTTCAACTTCTTCAGCACACGTATCGATTCATTGACACATGCTATTGATGAGGCTGGTTTCAGCGTATCTCAAGCAGTAGCCGCTAAGAAATAATTCAAATAAAGTAAGGTTTAATAATAAGGTTGCAGTTTATGCCAAAACCAAAAATGCCAAAAAGCGCCCCCAGCCTGGACATGACTCCCATGGTGGATTTGGGCTTCTTGTTGGTGACCTTCTTTATTCTTACCGCTAAGTTTCGTCCAAACGAACCCGTTTTGGTAGACACGCCGTCTTCTACTTCAGAGCTTTTGCTTCCAGAGAAAATCATGTTGGTTACAATTGACCAAGATGGTCGAGTATTCTTTGATATTCACGGAAAAGAAGTTCGCAAAGAAATGTTGAAAGGGATGATCGAAAGACATCCTGAACTCAAGGTTTCTGAAGAGCAGGCCAAGCGTTTCTCTGTCATGGGCATGTTTGGGATGGACTTGGCCAATCTTTCCAACTACCTGAATGCAGATGAGTCCAAAAGGGCTAAAATGGATGAGCTAACCAAAGGAATTCCTGTGGATTCATTGAAAAATGAATTGGCCGATTGGATTCAAGAAGGTTATGAGGCCTACATGATTGACGCCCAGAAAAAGGGAATCAGTGATGATGCTTTGCGTGGTGAAGAGGGTTTGCGTTACGCCATCAAAGCGGACGGAAGCACCGATTATGAGAAGATTGAGAAGGTCATTGACATTTTCAGAGAGAAAAATATTTTTCAATTTAACATGGTAACCACGCTCGAAGCCGGAGTTGATATTGCGGCTGAAGGCGAGTAACAATAGTATTATGGCAGAAATAATACAAGGTGGTGGAAATGAAAAAGGCGGTAAAAAACGTCCCAAGAAAGGGCACGTCCACATGGACATGACCCCAATGGTGGATTTGGCGTTTTTGCTATTGACCTTCTTCATCTTGGCCACTTCATTGAGCAAGCCCAAAACCTTGGAGATCATTTATCCCAAGGAAGTAAAGGACAACGATGAGAAAACCAAATTGGCCGATGAATTGGCCACTACACTGTTGATAGGCGAAGGAGAAGACCACGTGTTTATTTACCACGGAAAGTTTGATCCAGATACAACAGTATTGCAGAAAACAGATTTTTCAAAAGATGGATTTAGAAAAGTGCTTTTGAAAAAGAATCGTTCCATCAATGAGCGTGTATTTGAATTGCAAACCGACTTGAACAGCAAAGGCTTGAGCAAGGAAGATTACGAAACCCAATTCAAGGATGCCTACGGAAAAATTGTGAACGATGAGAAAGCTCCCTTTGTCATTATCAAGACCATTGATAAAAGCAAGTGGAGAAACGTCGTCAATGCGATGGATGAATTGAACATCTGTAACGTGAGAAAACGCGCCATCTTGGACATGGACAAGCAGGAGCAAAAGTCTCTCGAGAAAAGAGTGGATGAACTGGGTTTGAAAAAATCTTCAGAAAATTCGAACGAATAAGGAAGTAATCGGTACAGACCTAAAAAACTGAGAATATGGATACAATACTAGCCCTCGGTCTCTTCGCTCTTGTGATAGTAGTGTTGAGCTTTGAATCAGGTTGGAACAGCTTGTTCAGCCGTGATCGCAATGACTTGGTCTTTGAGAACAAGAACCATTTGTATGGTGCTTACTCCATCCGTAAAAATTATGGTAAATACTTGGCGATAGCCGTATTTTCTACCATAGGCTTTGCGACTGCAGTGGCTTTGTCTCCCAAGTTTTTAAAAGATGCTGGAGAAGGTGATGATGCGTTCGAGGTGGAGATG
>JBDKGG010000069.1:0-9609 GCA_039798325.1 Bacteroidota bacterium | reverse complement strand
ATGGAACTGGAGGCGTAATGCTCATGAAGGGTCTCCGAGCCACTTATGGTTCGACCATGCTGAAATCCAGCCTCATGATGGGGAGTTGGGGATACAACCGCTTGCAATATGGATTAAGCGTTCCGCTTCCCGCAATGTTTCATCAGCGGCAATTGTCCATTGCTGTCGTGCGCGCTTCCACCCATGGCTACCGCGAGCAAGAAAGCAATGAGCGCACCCAATTGCTGATGGTACTGAACAAGGAGGTGAAGAGTGGTATTTTTGATTGGTTCAGATCAAATGGGGACCGTCCAATCGGGCGCAACATTACCCAAGTCCAATACCACAAAGGACAGTGGGGCTTACCCGGAAGTCTGAACGCCAAAGAGGTGGGGGCCAATCGTCAAATGGCCAGGCCATTTTCCTTGGCCAACAATGCCCGATTGGAGAGGGAACGATGGATGATGGGATTTGGTCAGGACCGCCATTGGAATGAAAAGTGGCAAGCCTTGTGGCGCATAAGTTATCAAGCCAGTCACAAAATCAATCCATATGGCACAAGCAGTGTATTTGCTGGGTTCAAAGATGAAACCAATCAAGGGATGAATGTGCGAGCCCAAATGAGTTATCAATTTTGGCGTCATCAAGATTGGTCTGCAAATATCAAAGGTGGTGGAGAGTTTCAACGCGAGGCCTACACCATTGAAGAGAGTAAGTTGCTCAATGGAGAAAAAGGCGACTCCAAGTACCAGTATGACATGCACTACAACCAGTCATTTATCCATGCAGGTGTTCAGGTCAATTGGAGAGATGTGTGGGTGTTGCAGGCAGGAACCGCATGGCACAATACATCGATAGATTTGAATGGCCATTATGGAAGCCAAGCGGATGAGCAACATACTTTTTCCTGGAAACCTGGTATGACTCCGCGTGTGGCATCCAGTTTGAAGATCCTTGCGCATCAATATTTATTTGCCAATTATGGTTCGGGATTTTCCAATCCCAATGTGTTTGAGCAAGTGGATTATACCAATCAACAATTCAATGCCCAATTGCAACCAGAACAAGGAAAGCAGTGGGAATGGGGATGGAAAGGCGAATGGAAAATGACCGAATGGCAAGTGGCGCGTTATGTTCAAAGAATGAGCAACATTATTGTTCCTGGAAATTTGGATGCATCTGTTCCTTACAGTTATGTCAATGCGGGGAGCACCCAACAAAATGGAGTGGAATTTGTCTTTCAATACCACTTTGAATTTGGAAGAAACAAAGATTTGAAATGGAATGGATGGTTCAATGGTGCCCAATCGGATTATGCTTTTGATCAATTTCAATTCAGTGGAAATGATTATTCGGGAAAGGTGATGCCCGGTACTCCTTTGCACACGGCTCAGGCTGGTGTGGATCTGGAGTGGAAAGAGAATCTTCAATTGACGATCTCCAATCAGTGGATGGATAAAATGCCTTTGAACTATGAGGGGACGGCCTGGTCTAACCCATATCATCTCATGCAATGCAGTATATCGGGGAACATTTATTTGCCCAGAGAAAAAAATCGCATGATGTCTTGGCATTGGATGTTGGGTGTCAATAATGCTTTGAATGCGCAATACTCGTCATTTCATCAACTCAACGATGCCAATGGACGATACTATAATCCATCCCCTGTGAGAAATTTCTATGTCGGCTTGAGTGCTTATGTGCACAGACACCGCTACCTTTGAGCATGGAATTCAAGATTCAATCTCCCTTCACCCCTTCAGGTGATCAACCAGAAGCCATCAAGCAATTGGTCAGAGGAGTAGAATCAGGTGAGCGATTTCAAACTTTATTGGGCGTAACCGGTTCCGGTAAAACCTTTACCATTGCCAATGTTATCGAGCAGACACAGCGACCCACCTTGATTTTGTCCCACAACAAAACACTGGCTGCGCAGCTCTATGGTGAATTCAAAGCATTCTTTCCAGACAATTTGGTAGAGTATTTTGTGAGTTACTACGATTATTACCAACCGGAAGCCTTCATCCCCGTTACAAATACCTACATCGAGAAAGACTTGGCCATCAACCAGGAAATTGAACGCATGCGGTTGAGCGCCACTTCAGCATTGTTATCGGGTAGAAGGGACGTCATCGTTGTGGCGTCTATTTCCTGCATTTACGGTATTGGCAATCCCATTGAGTTCAATAAATCGGTCATTGATCTGAAAAAAGGTCAAAAAATGAGTCGTCAAGGTTTTCTTCATCGATTGGTAGAAAGCTTGTACAGCCGAGCATTGGTGGATTTTGCCCGAGGAACTTTTAGAGTGAGCGGTGATACAGTGGACATTTTTTTGGCCTACGCCGATCACGCCATTCGCGTTGTGTTTTGGGACAATGAGATAGAATCCATCGATAGCATCGATCCGGCTTCAGGAAAGAAGATCATGAAGTATGAGACCATTCGCATTTATCCAGCGAATTTGTTCGTGACATCAAAAGACACCCTGAATGAGGCCATTTGGGAGATTCAACAAGACATGGTGGTGCAGGTGGAGGCCTTTAAGCGAGAAGGAAAAGAGGTGGAGGCCAAACGACTGGAGGAACGTGTTACATATGATATCGAGATGATGAAGGAGCTGGGGTATTGTTCGGGAATTGAGAACTACTCGCGCTACTTTGATCGTCGCCAACCCGGTCAACGCCCTTTCTGTTTGATGGATTATTTCCCCAAGGATTATTTGTTCATCATCGACGAGAGTCACGTGACGGTCAGTCAAGTCAGTGCCATGTTTGGTGGCGATAGAAGCCGAAAAGTTAATTTGGTGGAACATGGATTTCGCTTGTCCGCAGCCATGGACAACAGACCACTGAAGTTCAATGAGTGGGAGGAGATGCAGAATCAAGTGATTTACGTTTCAGCCACTCCCGCAGATTATGAGTTGGAAAAATCAGAAGGGGTAGTGGTGGATCAAGTGGTTCGTCCAACAGGATTATTGGATCCTCCCATTGAAATTCGTCCTACAAAAAACCAGGTAGATAATTTGTTGGAGGAAATTCGGAAGACCGTCGACAAAGGTGAACGAGTATTGGTGACCACATTGACCAAACGAATGGCTGAAGAGTTGGCAAAATACTTTGACCGAATCAACGTTAAGTGCAGATACATTCATAGCGAAGTGCAAACATTGGATCGAATAGAAATATTGAGAGGCCTCAGAGAAGGGGAGTTTGATGTATTGATAGGAGTGAATTTATTGCGCGAAGGATTGGACTTACCTGAGGTATCACTGGTGGCCATCATGGATGCGGACAAAGAAGGATTTTTAAGAAGCCATCGCTCATTGACGCAGACAGCAGGTCGCGCTGCCCGTAACTTGAATGGTCGGGTAATCTTTTATGCCGATAAGATAACAGACAGCATGAAATCCACCATGCGTGAAACGGATAGACGAAGAGAAAAACAATTGGCCTACAATGAGGAACATGGCATCACGCCTCGACAAGTGAAAAAGGACCACATCAGCACAGCCGCGAAGAAAGTTTATGCAGAGCCATCGGATTGGAATGCACCAATGGCTGCTGATCCAGTTCATCAATATTTGTCGAAAGACCAGGTGATGGGATTGATTCAATCCACCAAGAAACAAATGGAAGTAGCGGCAAAAGAGTTGGATTTTATGAACGCCGCACGTTTGCGGGATGAAATGTTTAACTTGCAGAAGCAATTAGAAAATATAACAGCATGAGAAAAATAATATTGGGAGCCGTTTTGGCTTGTGCCATAATTGGTTGTAAAACAAAACAACCTGTTGTGAAAGAAGAAGATGGATTGGGAATGATGCAAGAAATGTTGACAGGAAATGACGGCTTTATTACAGTCGATAAAGCCTATGTAGGACCAGCCAAAGGCGATGCCTTTACCATTTTAGATGTTAATGTCAATGGTGATTCCTTGTACGTGGGTGTGCAATACAGCGGAGGTTGTAAGGCCCATGAATTTAAAATGATTTCCAATGGCAATATGCTGAAAAGTTTGCCTCCCCAATTGCCTTTGTATTTGGAACATCAGGCCAATGGAGACAATTGCAGAGCATTAAAGACCGAGAAGTTGGCTTTCGATTTGAAACCCTTGCGTACGCAAAATGGGAAGAAAATCAAGGTGTTTGTAAATGATGACAAAGCGAAGTTGGTAGAATATTCCTGGGAATAGTTGTTTTGTCAGTTCTAAAAAAAATAGCCACTTTGTTGAGCGGTTCCGTGCTCGCTCAATTGCTGACCTTTGCATCTTATCCTTTACTTACTTTTTGGTTGGCTCCAGATCAGTGGGCTACGTTGGGGATGTTCAGCGCTTGGGTGGCTGTTTTCAGTGTTTGGTCCTGCGGTGGTTTAGAAGCCACCATTTTACTTCCAGAAAAGAATAGTGCGGCTTGGTCACTATGGCGCATCGCCCAGAGATGGGGCCTTTATTTGGGTTTATTGTCTTCTTTTTCTTTGGTGTGGGCTGTGGCCATCTTCCCCAATTATTGGTCGCCTTACTATTTTCCAGGCATCATCTTGCTCATGGGATGCAGTGTGTTTTTGGAGGGCGGATTATTGTCCTCCATGCAATGGCACAATCGCTTGGAAGCTTTTTCGGTAATGTCCAAATCCAGATTGATTCAATCCTTAACCACGTTATTGTTCAGCGTGCTGTTGGCTTTTGTTGTGCCAAATGTCAACGGCGTTTTGGTTTACGCATGGGTATTGGGCCAAGTTGCAGCATACGTTTGGCTGAGATGGAACATGTCAGCACAGTTGGTCAAATTAAGCATCGCACAAGAGCCCACTCATCTGGCCTATGCTGCCTATGCGCATTTTCCTAAGCCTTCCATGTTGTCTTCTTTGCTGAATTCACTTTCGCGCCAATTGCCCTTTTTCATTTTACCAGGTTTCGGGAGCCCCGCGATGTTGGGGAATTTTACATTGGCACACAAAATACTAACCGCTCCCATTGCCTTTATTGGCGCATCATTGACGCAGGTGTTCAATGTACAATCCAGTCAATCATCTTCTGCCTCAGGGCAATTGCACGTATGGACTCAGAATTGGTTGCGAATTTTTATTTTTTCGTCCTCTGTCCCATTGCTTTTGATGATGGTTTGGGGTAGCGACTTGTTTGCTGTCATTTTTGGTGAGTCTTACCGTGAGGCGGGACGGTTGGCCGCATACTTGGCTCCTTGGATTTTCTTGTTGTATTGGATCAACCCATTGTCACATTTGATCAACGTGCATCAGCAATTGAGACCGCATTTGTGGTACAATGTTGTGGTGATCAGCGCAAGGGCTGTGGCATTGTGGCTTGCAGGGACCGCACTCGGTTTTGATGCTGCAGTTATGGCTTTTGGAGTAGTAGGTTTTTTAGCAGCTTTGTATATGTCGATTTGGTTGTGGAAATTGAGTAAAAATCATGGCAATGATTCTTCATCCTTACATGTCAATAATCCCAATGATGTTCCGCTTCGTATTGTGTTTACCGGTGATGTAGCGGTGACAGGCAATTATTTGAATCGCCTCCAACATGGCAAAGATATTTGGTCCAAAGAGGTGCAAGCGTTTTTCGATGAGGCCGCAGCTACCGTGATCAATTGGGAAGGTCCCATCGCCCAAGGTAAAGGTAATAGAAAGAAAGGGGAGCCCATAGTGCAACCTGAACAGGCGTTGTCCTATTGTACAAGGAATAAAATCAATGTGTTTAATTTGGCCAACAACCACATCCATGATTTGGGAGCGGAAATGGCCGGAAAAACGGTAAAAGCCATACTGGATCAAGGTGAGATGGTCATTGGCCTAAATGCCAATGGGGATTGGGATTGGTCGCCCCAGTACGTTTGTCTGAACGGTGTGACAGTAGCGCTTTTGGCCATCCATGAAGATGAATCTCCGGTTTCTATTTTTCAGTTAAGGAATAGGTTGAAATCCATTCGTCAACAGGCCGATTATATTGTACTCAATTACCACGGAGGAGAGGAGTACAGTGACATTCCTTTCCCTTTTAAAAGAAGGCGGTTGTTGTCACTCATTCATGAGGATGTGGATGTTATTGTTGCCCATCATCCGCATGTGGTTCAACCCATTCAGCAAATTGGTAAAAAATTATTGGTATACTCTCTGGGTAATTTTATTTTTGACATCAACGAGCAACATGGTAGAGAAAAGATTCAGAATGGAATGTTGTTGCAGTTGAATTTTTTCAAAGGACGTATCGAGCCGAAAATGATTCCCTTGAAATTGGACAATCAAAACGGTGAGGTTACCATGGGAAACAATGCATCATTTGAAGCGTTGATGAAACGATGGGAAGGGCAGTCCTATTGGTCGCTGTGGACGGCAGAATGTCACCGCATTCGACAAGAAGAAAAGTACTTGACACAATTTCAGCAATCCAAGGGGACCGATGGCCCATCCTCCAAGTCAAGGATGAAATGGAACTCCTTGTTTAACCCAACGCGCAGAACGCTTTTGATCGGGGATGTGATGCATAAATTTCAAAAAAGGATGAACGCATGATGGGCTTTACCTTTTTTCAAGAGCATTCGGTCTTTCCCTGGTTTAACGGCGAGCAAGGTTTTTTTAGGGGGTATGTTTATGATGAGCAGAACAAGCGTTTGGTGGATGAGGAAGCCTGGAACTGGGTCAATGCACAATTGAATCAAGGACGATATGCATTGAACGGAGCCTTTGCTTTTGTCAGAAAGGATACGGATGCTTGGTTGCTGCTGGCGGATGTTTGTCGCAGTTTCCCCATATTGTTTTCCCACCAATCTAGTGGCTGGAACATCGGAGATGATGGTTGGTCCATGAAGGAAAATTTGGGATTGCGAAAGGACGAAGATCAAGCTTTTCATTTTGAATCGTTTTCGTTTTGCCTGCATCACGCAACACCTTGGAAAGGACTCAGTCAAATTCAAGCAGGAGAGGTGGTTGTTCTGAATGACAATGGCTCGATGCGCGTTTCAGAGTATGCCGCAATGAACCATTCTCCATTGAATTTTGAGCAGGCCAACCGTGCTATGATGAATCGTTTGTTGAACGAAAAGATATCGGGCAACTATGTTGTGCCTTTGAGTGGAGGGTGGGATTCCCGTCATTTATTGGCCAATTTGGTGCATGCAGGAGTAAAAAATGTTGTCACTTATACCTACGGGCATCCGGATAGCTCGGAGGTCAAAACAGCTCAGAGCATCGCGCAACAATTGAATGTGAAGAATTATTTTGTTCATTATACACCTGATTTATTGGATCAGATGTGGGAGGGAAAGGGAAGTGAATTTCTTCGATATGCCTCTCAAGGTATTGCCGCACCGCAGGAACAAGAATTTTTTGCCTTGTTGCATTTGACGCAGCAAGGTCATATCAATAAAGGTGATGTAATTCTTCCAGGGTACTGCGGAGATTTACCAGCGGGCAGTTATGTGATGTCGGATGTAAATCCAAAGCATCAGGCAACAGAGAAGGCCATTCGCCGTTGGATCAAGGATCGCCATTTGGTCTATGCACGAGGCACACAGATGGAAGAAACGCTGCTCAATACCATCTACGCCCTCTTAGAGCCAAGCAATGACATGACTTTTGCCGAATGGAACGAGGTTCACGAGCGTTGGTTCATCAAAGAAAAGGTTTCCAAATATGTACTCAATGGTTTGCGAACATTTGAGTTTTTTGGTTTAGAATGGCGAATTCCGCTTTGGGACGCAGAATGGTTGGCTTATAGTTATGGTTGTACTTTTGAACAACGAAAGAATCGTTCTCATTTCAAGCGTCAGTGTAATGCTTTGTTGTTTGAACCACTTCAAATCTCGCACGCCATCTATGACAAGCCCAATGATTTTATGGCTCAATTGAAAATGGCGGTGAAAGAAGTGATTCCATCACAATGGCTCTTAAAGTGGACCCAACTTCGATTTAAAGCGGCAGATTTGGACAACACCAATGGAGGTCATTTGGTTTCTGTCATGAGGAAAAAAGGAGTAAAAACCATGAATTGGCCGTCGACTTCGGTGAATCCTTATCTCGCTGCCCACATGTGGCAATCAATGGATTGATTCGGCATGCTTTCGGAAGTTCTCCAAAATCATGGACCAGCCTGTGCGTTGCATTTCTTCACTGTGAATTTGCTCGGGATCAAAGCTTTCAGTGACCAATATTCCATCAGCGGTCTTTTCAAAAGTCACCATGATTTTTCTTCCATCTTCAAAATGATAAGCAATTTTTTCTAGTGAAATAATCTCATCATAAATGCCAATGAGATCAAATCCCATACTGCCATCTTTTGCCTCCATTCGGGCATTCAGCTGACCTCCAATGCTCAAATCATTGGTGGCATTGGGACAGTGCCAATCTTCTCCTGCAAAATTCCATTGGGTGATGTGTTCAGGTAAAACAAAGGCGGCCCAAACTTTTTCTAGCGTGTTCTTAACAGTGGTATGTATGGTAATCATGGCTTCAGTTTTTCGATGTTATCTAGCAAAAATACGCTTGTCCATAGTAAGTGGCTTCTTTTCTTTGATCTTGATTTTTTGAATATCCGGATGATTGGGGTTGATGAGGTAATTGAATTCATCAGACACAATGCTGCTGGGAACCTTGAGAACAGCTGCTTTTGCTTGCAGAACGAATTGATCGCCTATTCGCTGTGTGATGGTTGAAGGAGGATGCGCATTCCAATTCTTGGGCAATTTCTTTTCATCGATCCACATGATGGGAAGGTCATCAGGAATTTCAATGCTCAGTACTACGCGGTCGTTGGGTAAGTCTTCGCTCAAATCCAAATGAACAGCAACCTCAAGCAAGGCCAATGCCCGACTTTCTGCGGTGTAAACAATGGATGTATTGAAACTGTTCCAACGAAAACCTTTGCTTTTCGAAGCACCTATTCCCTTTAATGCTTCCGCAACATAACGGGCTCTTTCAATTCTGTATACCTTCATCAAGCAAACGATCCGTATTCCAGTTGATCTAAGCACGTTTTTACTTGCTCTATTCCCGTAAAGGTATCCAATAGGGTTTCAGGCAAAAGGCCGCCAAGTGAAGGATTTGGTTTTTTAAGCCAACGCATGAATTTCTCTTCTTCCATATTGAAAACATCAATACCGTAGGTAATCAATTCAGTTATGGAAAGGATCCATTCACTCTCTCGGCGATCCATCAAAGCATGTTCACTTTTTTTCTTGTTATAGGTGGTTTGTGGTATTCCCAACAAATTCAATACACTCTTAATGGGACTACCCATGCGTTGTCCGATGACATCCACTGTTTCATAGGGCAGACCTTCACGGACAACAGAAATGCGCTCTTCCGCATTGAGCCATGCGTATGTTTTCCTGCCAGCCTTGATGTTCCATCCTTTGGACTTTTCTGATGCTTGTGGTGCTTCAGAATGAGAAAGCATTTCGATGTAGTTCTTTTGTTTTTTCATTGCGCAACCAATTTGCTCCAAAGGTACAACATTTTTGCTATACTTTAAAAAGTCCAAATATCATCATGGCCACAATTAACATCAAGAGATGGTGCATGAGTACCCGCCATTTTTCTTCTTGTTTGTTCCATTGAAACTTTAAACTCAATGGCCAAAAGAGTAAGGTAAATGTGCCAATTCCAAATAGCATGAGCA
>JBDKGG010000068.1:0-6512 GCA_039798325.1 Bacteroidota bacterium | reverse complement strand
AAGACTGAGTTTCATTGTAATTTTGCCATCTTATGGTAGCAGATTTCAATGAAAAAATCCGAAAAGCCATCGCCGATGCGCTGATTGAGGACATTGGGGATGGTGATCACACCAGTTTAGCGACAATCCCTGCGGAACATATCGGACAAGCTCGTTTGCTCATTAAGGAGGATGGCATATTGGCGGGTATGGATGCTGCTCAGGAAGTGGTCAAGCAAGTGGATAGCCAACTCGTCTTTGAGCCTATGCTAAATGATGGAACTGCAGTAAAAAAGGGTGATATCGCTTTTGTACTAAAAGGCAAAACACAAGACATCACCATAGCCGAGCGGCTATTGCTAAACATCATGCAACGCATGAGTGGCATCGCTACCCATACCCACCGCATACAATCCAAAATCGCACATACTTCTTGTCGGTTATTGGACACCCGAAAGACCACTCCCAACTTTCGTGTCTTTGAAAAATGGGCGGTATCCATCGGCGGAGGGGAGAACCATCGATTTGGATTGTATGATATGATTCTTATCAAAGACAACCATGTCGACTTTGCAGGAGGGATGAAAAACGCCATTCAAAACACATTGGATTATTGTAACAAAAAACAACTGAAAATTCCCATTGAAATTGAAGCCAGAAATATGGAGGATGTCAAAATCATCGTAGAAAGCGGTGTGGCCTTCCGGATTTTATTGGATAATTTCACCCCAGAACAAATTCGAGAGGCCGTAAATTGGATTGATGGAAGAATATTAACTGAAGCTTCAGGAGGCATCAATGAGACCAATGTGGTGGCCTATGCTGAGGCCGGTGTTGACTTCATTTCAATGGGTGCTTTGACCCATCAAATTCATTCACTTGATTTTAGTTTGAAATCATTTTAATATGAAATCGGAAAGAAAAGAACGTTATATACTTCGTGTCAGAAAAGCGCTTGAGCGGCGCTTAGACGGTGTCCTTTGGCCAGGCGTTCAGGGTCTTTCATTGTTGTTGGTGGGACGCTTTTTCATAGAAGCTCTCACCAAAGGCAGCATCACCACCCGTGCAGCGGCCATTTCGTTTCGTTTGTTCTTGGCTTTTTTTCCTGCCATCATTCTTTTGCTTTCCCTCATCCCATATATTCCCATTCCCAATTTCCAAAAGGAATTAATGGACAACATTCATCAGTTCTTTCCTGGTGACACTTTCTCATTGGTTGAGGATACGCTGAACGACTTGATCAACAAGAAATACAGCTCACTGATTTCGATCGGTTTCATTCTTGTGATCTACTACGCATCCAATAGCATCAACGCCATTCTTTTGGGATTTAAAGAAAGCTATCATTTCGAGGATCACACCCATCCCATTTTGCGCAGGGCATTGAGCATTGCGCTTATTTTTATTTTGGGTCTACTATTAGCCGCTGCCATTACGCTTATTGTTTTTAGCGAAACCATTATTGGCATCATTGGAGACAAAGATGTACTGGCTGACAAAGCCATTGTCTTCATGTTGGACATTGCCCGTTGGGCCATCACCATCATCATGGTGTATTCGGTCAACACCACCTTGTACAACGTGGGAATGGGCGTTCGCAGAAGACGCAGCTGGCGCTTTTGGAATTCGGGGGCCATTTTAGCGACATCGTTGTTTATAGTCACGTCATTGGCCTTTGCATATTTCATCAATAATTTTTCGCAATTCAATAAACTATATGGATCATTGGGAACCTTGATGGTTCTCTTGATATGGATGAACCTCAATTGCATCATCCTCCTGGCCGGTTTTGATTTGAATGCCAGTATTCGAAAAGCATTAAGAACCACTCACCAGTTAAAAGAAGAAAAGTTGAAAGAAGTAGCTGTTGTAATAAAAGACGAAACTCCTCCAGCACCCGAACCCATTAAAAACACTTTTAAGTCTTAGCTTTTCAGGGCTTCTTTTTTCAGCTCGGCAATGAAATTCAAGGCCTCCAATGGCGTCATTTGATTGACATCCAATTGAGACACTTGTTGTTTGACTTTGTTCCAACGCGGATCCTCCATTTCAAAAATGGCCAATTGTGTTTGCTGAGATAGCGTCTGCACTGTTTGCGCGTGATCTCCGCGTTGCGCCTCCAATTCCTTTAACAAAGCAGATGCTTTATTGGTCACTGCAGTGGGCATTCCGGCCAATTGGGCGACATGAATACCAAAACTATGATTGCTTCCCCCCGCTACCAATTTTCTCAAGAAAACAATTTGTCCATTGCCTTCTTTGACGGCGACATTAAAATTCTTGATGCGCGCAAAACGATGGGTCATTTCATTCAGCTCGTGATAGTGTGTGGCAAACAACGTTTTGGGATGATGCTGCGGATGTTCGTGAAGATACTCCGCAATGGCCCAAGCGATGCTGATGCCATCATAGGTACTGGTTCCGCGACCGATCTCGTCCATCAGGATCAAACTTCTTCCGGTCATTTGATTCAAAATGCTCGCGGTTTCATTCATTTCCACCATGAAAGTTGACTCACCACTGGAGAGGTTGTCACTGGCACCCACTCGGGTAAAGACTTTATCCACTAATCCTATGGTGGCGGACTGGGCTGGAACAAAAGAACCCATTTGCGCCATCAATACAATCAATGCGGTTTGACGCAGCAAAGCTGATTTACCACTCATGTTGGGCCCCGTGATCATCATGATTTGCTGATCCGTTGCATTTAATGACAAATCATTGGCAATGTAGGATTGACCGGTTGGAAGCAATCGTTCAATCACCGGATGACGGCCTTCTTTGATTTCCAACACATCACTGTCCTCTACTGTTGGTCGAACATACTTATACTTCAGCGCATTGAAAGCAAAACAAGTGAGCACATCCGCTTGCGCAATCTTCATGGCATTGCTCTGAATGGCGGATAAATATTCCATCGCTGCATTCAAGATCTCTTGAAATAAACGCTGTTCGATGCTCAGTATCTTTTCTTCTGCACCAAGAATTTTTGTCTCGTACTCCTTCAATTCTTGGGTGATGTAGCGCTCGGCTTGGGTCAAGGTTTGCTTTCGAATCCAATCTTGCGGAACCTTGTCCTTGTGGGTATTACGGACTTCCAAATAATAACCAAATACATTATTGAAAGAAATTTTGAGGGAAGAAATACCGGTTCGTTCTGTTTCCCGTTCCTCTATTTCTTTGAGTTTATCCTTGCCTGAGGTTTGTAATCCACGCAACTCATCCAATTCAGGATCTACACCAAAAGCGATGGTATATCCCTTACCAATGGCGTGCGGCGCATCTTCATGCAATTGACTTTTGAGCAATTGATGAAACGCGGATAAATCTTCTAAATCATTTCCCAATTGGGCTATGTTTCCTTGTGCTGATTTCCATTCCAATACTTGCTCCAAAGAGCGACACATTTGAACCAATTCTCGCGGGGTAATTTTTTGCACGGCAATGCGCGCAGCCAATCTTTCCCAATCTCCCACCTCTTTCAATTCAGAACGAAATTGTTCCAATTGATCACGGTCCTTGATCCATCCCTCCACGGCATCCAAGCGTGATTGAATGGCATTCAAATGACGCAGCGGTGTGCGCATCCATCGACGAATCAAACGAGAACCCATCGGATTTTGCGTGTTGTCCAATATGTCAACAAGGGCGGTTCCGCCTTGATAGGGCGTATACAGCAACTCCAGATTTCGAACCGTAAAAGCGTCCAATCCCACCAACTGACCTTGATCGAGTGGGGTTATTTTTTGGATGTGCGCCAATTTATCGTGTTGGGTATCGGACAAATACTGGAAAATGGCACCCGCCGCGCCAATCGCCACTTCCAAATCATCCACCCCAAAACCCTTGAGGCTTTGGGTACCAAAATGTTTGTTCAACTGATCCTTTCCAAAATCCGTTGTAAAGGCCCAATCATCCATTCTGAAGACTGCGATTCCTTCACCAAAATTGGATTTGAACCAAAGGTCTTTGTGCTTCTGATACAACACCTCCTTGGGCTGATAAACACTCAGCAACTTGTGGATGAAATCCAACTGGCCCTGGGCCACTTCAAACAATCCAGTAGAGACATCGACAAAGGCAATGCCCCATTCTTTTTTTCCTTCATGGATGGCAGCCAAGAAATGATGATCCTTGGCGTCGATGGTTTTTTCATTGTATGAAACACCTGGAGTTACCAATTCGGTTACGCCTCGTTTGACAATGCCCTTGACCATTTTGGGATCTTCCAACTGATCGCAGATCGCCACACGATGACCCGCTTTCACCAATTTGGGCAAATACGCATCCAGTGAATGATGGGGAAATCCTGCCAAGTCGACATAGGCTGCTGCACCATTTTTTCTTTTGGTCAAAACGATACCCAATACCTGAGCTGCTCTTACTGCATCCTCCCCAAAGGTTTCATAAAAGTCTCCTACCCTAAACAATAAAACGGCATCCGGATACTTGGCCTTGATGGCATTGTATTGTTTCATGAGCGGGGTTTCCGCAATTTTATCTGAAGCTGCACTCATCCCTACAAAAATAGGCGCTCCCCGTGTAAATGACTACAGAATGGGCTCGTTTTTTCTGCGCCACCACCAAAACGGAAAATATACCAATGCATAAGAAATGGCGCCTATCAATTCCAGCTCGAAAAGATAGTAGGGCCAATCATGCAGAATATCGAGAAAAGATCCTCCTGCTGGTTTTTGTCTTAAATAACCATAATTGCCATCCACCAAAAAGTTGGTGATGATGGCCAAAACAAAATACAATTGACTCCAAGCGGCCGCCCTTAACCAGGCGCCCTTTTGAGGCTTCAGATCCATACCCAAAGCCAGATAAAGCACACTCCAAACCAAGCCCGTGTGTCCAATCATAAAGGTTATGTAGGTCAAATGAGGAAAAGGTTGGTGAATATCGGGAGTAATGATTCCGTGGATGCTGCCCGCCATCACCCAAAAAAAAGCGAGTTCCGCAGCCCGTTGTTTTTTAAACCAAAGTGCATAGGCCGTTAAAAATACAGCCCAGTTGCACAATTCCATGGGCAAATCATATTGAACGGACCAATGCCCACAATACAAACGATAACCTTGATAAGTGAACCAATTCAGCACCAACATGGTGCCCAAAATTTTTCCCAAGAAATCCCTTTCACCAGTCGATTTGCTTCTTGCCCACCGAACAGAAACAATAGGAAGCAAAACGGTCAATAACATTATGACTCCATGTTCGGCGCCCCAGAAAGTAAATTGATACGTATTCATCGGTAAGGAGATTTGCCTTTTTCATCGTCCAACATGGACAGATAACTTTGATAACGACTCTCAGCTATTCTTCCTTCTTGCAAAGCCTTTTTCACAGCACAACCAGGCTCTTCCAAATGCTTGCAAGAATTGAACTTGCAATCGGGAAGCAACGCAAACATTTCCTTAAAGTACAAAGGAATATCTTCAGCGCTGAGGTCAACCAATCCAAAACCTTTGATACCTGGAGTGTCAATGATCCAACCTCCTTGCACCGTTGGAAAGACTTCAGCAAAGGTGGTGGTATGCTGTCCCTTCTCGCTCCAATCCGATATATCGCCGATGCGCAGTTCACGGGTAGGAACAAAATATTGAATCAAAGATGATTTGCCCACTCCACTGTTGCCTGAGAAAAGCACCACTTTGTCCTTCATCATTTCAGTCAACTCATCCATCCCCATTTTGGTCTCAAGGGAGGTCATCAATGTCGTATAGCCTGCATCTTCATACAAGCCTATCCAATCTGCCACCTCGTCCAATTCTTGTTCACTGTATTGATCCATCTTGTGGAACAATAAGACAACGGGGATATCATAGGCTTCAGCGCTGACCAAAAAACGATCAACAAAACCTTTGGTCGTCGCAGGCTTAGAAATGGTGACAACCAAAAATGCAGTGTCAATATTGGCTGCAACGATTTGGGCCTCTTTGGATAGATTTACGGATTTACGAATGATGTAATTTTTCCTTGGAAGAATTTCATTGATGCTGGCCACCCCTTCCTCATCGGTTTCTGATGGTGAAATCACAACAAAATCCCCAGCGGCCACCGGATTGGTGGTTTGTAGACCTTTGGTCCTTAATTTACCTCTTACCCTGCACTTATAAAATTGACCATCGTCTCCGATGACATCGTACCAATGACCGGTGGATTTGAGGACTCGAGCATTCATGCTCCTTGCACCGTGACGTTGAGGTCTTCTAATTTTTTACGAATCAACTGCAAACGTTCGACTACAACCTGTTTACTGGCTGCATTTTCTTTGGTCTTCAAGACTCTTTTAGCACCCTCCAAGGTGTATCCTTTTTCTCTGACCAAATGATGAATTTGAGTGAACAATTCCATGTCCTTTTTGGAGTACATTCTATTGCCCCTGGTGTTTTTTCTGGGCTGCAATTGAGGAAATTCTTTTTCCCAAAAACGCAATAAGGAGGCGTTGACTTGAAACATCTCTGCCACTTCTCCGATGGAGAAATAAATTTTTTCTATGGTTGTATGTCTGTTCAGCATTAGTCGAAAGA
>JBDKGG010000067.1:0-31211 GCA_039798325.1 Bacteroidota bacterium | reverse complement strand
ATCGTGAGTTTTTCTTCATCGGATAGAATCAATCGTCCGTTCACAAATTGTCCTAACTGGGGTTTACATTTTTTTTCCATTTGGCTTTTTTTTGTGTAAACCTATTTTAGGACGAGACACTCTGTTTTTATATCTCTCTTTGGTCGAAAAAACCCCCTCAATTTCCTTCTCCAACTCACCCCATTGTCCTTATCTTCGCTCACGTACTAATAACTGTTATGAATTACAATAAACTGAACGTGATTTTGGGTTGGGCCATGTTTGTGGTGGCTACCGTTGTTTACACTTTAACCCTTGAACCCACCATGCCTTTTTGGGACTGCGGTGAGTTCATTGCTTCCGCTTACAAATTAGAAGTGGGCCATCCTCCCGGAGCGCCGCTCTTCATGATGATCGCTCGTTTATTCTCCGCCTTTGTTGATCCCGCGCAAGTGCCTTTCATGGTCAACTTCCTTTCGGCTGTTTCTTCTGGTGCGACCATCATGTTCCTCTTTTGGTCCATTACTCACTTGGCCAAGAAAATGGCCGGTCATGATGCCGAAAGCGATTCAGGAAAAATGTGGGCCGTTTTGGGTTCGGGTATCATCGGTGGTTTGGCTTATACTTTTAGCGATACTTTCTGGTTCTCCGCTGTTGAAGGCGAGGTGTACGCGATGTCTTCTTTGTTCACCGCTGTGGTTTTTTGGGCCATCCTCAAATGGGAAAGCATGGTCACAAAAGACAACAACGAATTGCGTTGGGTTATCTTGATTGCCTATTTGATGGGTCTTTCCATCGGGGTCCACTTGTTGAATCTCTTGGCCATCCCTGCGATTTGCTTCGTGTATTATTTCAAGAAATATGACATTTCCATCAAGGGAATGATTTATACGTTGTTGGTGTCTTTGGGTCTTTTGACCTTGATGCAAACAGGTATCATCATTTACTTCGTGAAGGCTGCAGCGGCGACTGAGAAATTGTTTGTCAATGGTTTTGGTTTGGGCTTCAATTCAGGTGTGATTTTCTACTTGTTGTTGGTCACTGCCTTGATTGTTTTGGGACTTCGTTATTTCAAAAAGAAGAACATGTTGGCCTTGCATACTTTGGTTTTGGGAATTACAGTAGCCATCATTGGGTATACCACCTTTGCGGTTATCTTGGTTCGTTCTCAGGCCAACACACCCATGGATGAAAACAATCCAGAGAACATGTTTGCTTTGTTGAGCTACTTGAATCGTGAGCAGTATGGTGATCGTCCTTTGTTGTTTGGTCAATACTTCAATACGCCTGAGGATGTGATGAAACCATACAGCGATGGGGGAGAGGTGTGGATTCCTTCTTTCAGCGTGCGCGATGCAAAAGGAAAGTTGGTCCAGTCTTGTCGTGAGAAATACCAAGCGGAAGAATACATTGCGGCCAACAAGGATCAAAAATTGTCTGTTGTACAAGAATACATCGAGACAGGGGAGAAGAAGAATTCCAAAGTGAATTACCGAAAGGAGTTTTCAGGATTCTTGCCTCGCATGCACAGCAATCAGCCCAACCACATTCAGGAATACAAGAAATGGTCCAACTACCATGATTGGAATACCGAGAGCGGCGAGGAGAAGATCAGAAGAAAAGAGCAGCAGATTGCGCAAATGGAAGCGCAATTGAATCAAGCCAAATCCAAGCAAGAGTTGAACATGATGATGCGTTCCTTGGATCGTTTGTACGATGACATGAAACCCACTGCAAGTGAAGATTATCGTTTCATGATGGATTATCAAATCAACTTCATGTACTGGCGCTACTTCATGTGGAACTTTGCGGGTCGTCAAGACGACAACCAAGGCAGCGGTGATTTCTTGGATGGCAACTGGATGAGCGGAATCTCCATGGTGGATGAAGCGCGTTTGGGCAACATGGAGAAACTTCCCGAAATGGAGAAGAACAACAAAGCCCGCAATTTCTATTATTTCTTGCCTTTCATTTTGGGATTGTTTGGATTGATTTATCAATTGATCAAGAACTACAAAGACTTTATCGTTGTGGGACTTTTGTTTGCCTTGACGGGTTTTGCGATTTTGATTTATTTGAACCAAACGCCATTGCAACCTCGTGAGCGTGATTATGCCTATGCTGGTTCGTTCTATGCCTTTGCCATTTGGATAGGTTTGGGTGTTTATGCGTTGTACTATTTCGCAACGCAATTGACCCAACAATCGTTGGCTAAAATTTTCACTTATGCCGGCGGAACAGCGGCTGTGTTTTATGTGTTGGAGATTTTCACCGGTTCCGGTCATGGATTGTCTTACAGCTTGATCTCCATGTTGGTGATTGGTGGTATCTGGATGGGATTGGCCTGGATGCTGCAGAAGATTGGTCTTTCGGCCATGATGAAATCCATGGTCATCATCGCATTGACTTTGCCCGTGCCTTATTTGATGGCCAAGGAAGGTTGGGACGATCACAACCGTGCGGGTAGAGAAACAGGTTTGGCCATGGCCATCAACTACCTGCAAAGCTTGGCGCCCAATGCCATCGTCTTCACCAATGGAGACAATGATACCTTCCCATTGTGGTATGCACAGGAGGTAGAAGGCATCAGAACGGATGTTCGTGTGGTGAACATGTCCTTATTGAATACCGACTGGTATATCGATCAGCAAAAGCGCAGAGCCTATGAGAGTGCGCCAGTTCCTTTCAGCATGAACGAACAGAAGTACCGTCAAGGAACACGCGATGTGGTTTACATCCAAACGGATGAAGAAAAACCAGGTTACATGAGTCTGAACCAAGCCATGAAATTTGTTCAGAGCGATGACAAGAAGGACATGTTGGATTTCGGTTCTCGTTTTGTGAACTACTTCCCGAACCACCGTTTTTACATCAATGTTGATTCTACAAAGGCAGAGCAATTCAGAGGAATGATGAATGAAGGAGATAGCTTGGTGAAAACCATCGCCTTCCAAATCACCGATGAGCGTGGACGTCCCAGAAGATATTTGACCAAATCGCAAATGATGATTTTGGACTTATTGAACAACATGGATTGGGATCGTCCTGTTTACTTTGCGGTAACTACCGGTAGTGATACCTACATGGGATTGGAGCAATACTTCCAGTTGGAAGGTTTGGCTTACCGCTTTACGCCCATCTTGCACAAGCGTGCCACCAACCCATATGTGGATGGTGGAGTGAATAGCGACATCATGTACAACAACATGATGACCAAGTTCCAATGGGGCAACATGGACAAGGGCGATATCTATTTGGATGAAAACAACAGAAGAATGACGGCCAACTTACGTTTGCAATTCTCGCACTTGGCTGAGCAATTGATTGATGAGGGCAAGAAGGACAAAGCAGCTGAAGTATTGGACAAGTGCATGTCGGTGATTCCAGACCAATTGGCTCCATTTGAGCAGCCACAAATTCTGTGGAGATTGACTGAGTTGTATTTCGATGCAGGCAAGAAAGAGAAAGGTTTGGAATTGTCTGAAAAGTTGGTTCAGTTGAATCAACAAGAGATTGATTTCTTCCAATCATTGGACAAAGACAAGCAGGCAGTGATGGAGCGCGATATGCAAATGCGCATGCAGGTCAATGACCGCATGATTGAGAAGATTTTGCAAGTGGATCCCAACAATGCCAAGGCAAAAGAGTGGAAAGCCAACCAAGAGAATTTGTTGAAGGAGTTGGGATTTGAGGTGGAAGATAGAAGACCACGTCCCGTTCAGAAGCCCAAGGCCATTCAGGACACGACTAAACCACAGGTACCAGGAGGAGGAGCCGCTCCGCAATCGGATACCGTGAAATTTTAATCACACTTAACAAGGACTGGGCATTGTGGCTCGGTCCTTGTTTCTTTTAAGAAAATTGGATGCACATGCTAAGAAAATTATTGTCTCTTGTTCTCTCCACCACCGTTTTTGTTTTGTTGTTGTCTTTTCAAATTGATCCCACGTGGAAACGCGAAGTGATGCGCAAGCATCCCAATGGAAAGCCATACGTGATCATCTTTTTTGATAGCAAGACAGACAAAATGATGCGCGAGGAAGTGTATTTTCCGAATGGAAAAATGCAATGGGAAGGCAATTACAAAAACATGTTGGAGGATGGAAAGTGGGTGTATTATTACGAAAATGGAAACACCAAGTCCATCCAATACTACACCAAGGGCAAGGAGAATGGGGTTTGTCAGGACTTTAATGAATCAGGCAAGTTGATCAAAGAGAGCACCTGGGTGAATGGCAAAGAGACGAAGGTTCTACATTATTAATAGAAAGACTTTTTATTGAAACAATCGATTTTCACAATAAAATCACCTGAGGATAGGTGAAGGATAAAATCCCTTCTTTGCCGAGTTCAGTGCCGTATCCTGATTTTTTGATTCCGCCAAAGGGCAGGTGAGGGGCGCTCTTGACAATGCCATTGAAAACCACCATTGGTTCTTGAATGTGGTGCAATTGCTTGATCCACTTCTCCGGCTCTGCCGTATAGATGCAGGTTCCCAAAGCATACTGATCATGTGCACGCCATTTCAAACAGGTTTTTTGATCATTCCATAGCATGACAACAATCAATGGTCCAAACGTTTCCTCTATCCAAAGTACATTCTTTTCGTTGTTTAATAAGACAATGCCCGGGGTTATCAAGGCGCCTGATCTTTTCATGGGAACAACCACCTCTGCTCCTTGTGCAATGCCCCGCTGGTATTGTTTTTCCAGTTGTTCAGCAGCATCCAAATTGACCAATGGTCCAATGAAGGTATCGTCATCCAATGGATCACCACATTTGAATGTCTTTAGCCTTTCAATCAAAGCAATTTGTACTTCCTGCCAACGGGATTCATGCACCAAGATTCGTTTGGCGGCGATGCAGGATTGTCCGGCATTCATCAATCTTCCTTGCACAATCCCTTCCATCACTTCGAGCAAATCCGCATGTTCATCCACAATCATGGCATTGCTGCCACCCAATTCGAGGATGCTTATTTTGATATTTCTGCCTGCCAAAGCGGCAACACTTCGGCCTGCTGACTCGCTGCCGGTTAAAGAAACGCCAGCCACTGCGGGATGCGATAATACTTCGTCCACTTGGTGCGATGCGATGAGCAAGACTTGGAGCAATCCTTCATTCATCCATGCTTGAGCGATGGCCTCTTGTATTTTCAGGGCGCATCCAGTCACATGCTGACTGTGCTTGAGCAAAACGGTATTGCCGGCCAAGAGGGCCGGGATGGCGTAACGAAACACTTGCCAGAAAGGAAAATTCCAAGGCATGATGCCCAACCAAATACCAAAAGGGCGGCGGCGAATTTGTGTCACCGAATTCCACTCTTCTTGATGTATGGTCGCCAAATAGTCATCGGCATTTTCAAAGTAATGTTGGCAGAGCAAAAGACATTTGTCCACCTCTGCTATTCCCTGCTGTAAGGGTTTCCCCATTTCGACAGCCATCAATCTCGCCCAATCTTCCTTCTGTTCTGAAATGATGGACATGAGTTTTTCCAAACCGTTCAAACGTTCAGAAACGGTCCATGTTTTCCATTTATAAAAAGCCTTATCCGCCTTATTGATTTTTTGAACAATCAGGTCACTGTTGTCGTTGTTATATTTGGCAACAACATGTTGGCGATATGGATCGATGGATCTGAGCATTAACCTTTGAACCCTAAAGACTGGTTCAAAGATAAAGGAAGCTCGGGCAATAATGTACGGTTGACCATATAACTGTTCAATTCAGCAAATCCATTGAAGATGTAATGCTTCATGGCAGCCTCACGCAAATATCCTTTACCGGTGCTTCCACCTGTACCGCTTCTCATGCCAATCATGCGGTGAACCATGTTCATGTGTCTCCATCTCCAAGTGGCCATCAACTCATCAATATCCAACAAATGGTTAATGATGCGATATGCATTTTGGAACAGCGGCATGTCACGGTAAAGACTGATTAACATCGCGGAGCGGCGGGCTTTTAATGACAATGATGTCCCTTCCGTTTCCTCAAAGAACATTTGATCAAAATGGGTCATGTTGCCTTTTTCTTCCTCTCGCAATGTTCCCTCATAGATACTGCGGTAGGTGCGCCAAAAGTCGCCTTCACTGCCGATGGCAATGCCATCAAAAAATGGCATCCGTGACAACCATCCATCAATCAAGGTAAGCAATGAAGTAGTACTTGACACTTGTTTGATGTGCTCCAAATCTTTGATGTTCAATTGGCTGGTGTAGTAGGATTGTCCGTGGCGTTGCTCCATCTTTAAACCCAATAGACTTTCCAATTCTTTGAATTGAACACTTTGAAAACCTGAAGCAGGTCGCAACAAATCTCTGAACTCCAAAAAATCAATGGGGGTCATGGTTTCCAAAATATCAATCTGATGCACCAACACGCGCAATATTTCGACAATGCGGTTCATGCGGCGCACGGCAGTGGCCGTCTCAGGGGCATTGTCATTGATGGTAGGGCTCGAAAAAATATGGTGGATGGACTTGGCTTCGAACAAGATTTGTTTGAACCACAATTCATAGGCCTGATGAATAACAATGAACAACATTTCATCGTGGGCATGTTGGTTGACTTTGTCACTTTCTAAATGCTGGGCATCTAAAATTTTATCGAGTTGTAAATAGCTTGAATAGTACATGGTGCAATGATAATAGAATTATAGACCCCTATGGATGATTGAGGTCACTGTTTTTTTCTTTTGACGGAGAACAATTGTGCGGGCTTGTGCAAAACACCGCTTTGTTTTTCTTCCAACGGTTCTACTGTATTGGTGCGCAAAATGTTCTTTCTGAAATTTCTCTTGTCCAATTTTTTGTCCAAAATAATCTCATACAATTTCTGCAATTGCGACAACGTGAATTTTTCTGGTAAGAGTTCAAAGCCGATGTGATCCGCCATCAACTCATGGCGCAAGACTTTCAACGCTTCCCCAACAATCTCGTTGTGGTCAAAGGCCAAATTGGGAATTTTGTACACGTCTACCCACTGCGCCTTCTTGGCAAACGATGCAGCCTGAGGGTTGAAATCGTCCATCTTTACCAAGGAATAATAACCAATGGTTATGACCCTGCGCTCGGGATGGGTTCTGAAACTGCGCAACCAATCTCGGTCTTTCAAACCACTTACGCGATTGGGATCTCCAAAGGAATGGAATTGTTTCAAGTATATACCTTCAAGGCTGGTCAATTGCTTTAAAATGCGCTTGGCTGCAGCATCCAATCCTTCATCTTCTTGAACCAAATCGCCGGGAACAGCCTTTTGTGGCTTGATGGTTTTACCATCAGGTTGCTTTTGTTCAATCAACAATACCTTGAGTTCATCTTCATCGAAACCAAATACAACACAGTCTACTGAAACGTCCATTTTTTATTCGAGGGTTTTTGTGCTAGTTTGTTGCGAAAATAAGCGATGTTGAAAAATAGTTAGTGTAAAAGATACACTAAGTTAAAATTCGATTATATTTGCGATAATGAATAACAATGGCATAAAGAGAATTGGCGTACTCACCAGTGGAGGTGACGCTCCAGGTATGAACGCGGCGATACGCGCTGTGGTGCGCGCTTGTGTATTTCATAACATTGAAGTAGATGGCATTTTCCAAGGATATACGGGATTGATAGCTGGTGATTTTAAACGGCTAAATGAACGCTCAGTTGCCCGTATTTTGGGCAGAGGGGGTACCATATTAAAGAGCTCGCGAAGCAAAGAGTTTTATGAGCCTGTGGGTCGTGCAAAAGCGGCAGAGCAATTAAAGAAACATGGTATTGACGCATTGATTACCATTGGCGGAAATGGTACTTTCACTGGTGCTCATTTGTTGTACCAAGAGCATGGTATTCCGGTGATGGGGATTCCCGGATCCATCGACAATGATTTGTATGGTACCGATCACTGCATTGGTTTTGATACCGCCACCAACACCGTTGTGGATGCAGTGGATCGGATCAGGGATACGGCTACCTCTCACAACCGATTGTTCTTTGTAGAAGTGATGGGACGCAACAGCGGCTTCATCGCTTTGAAATCAGGTATTGCTGCTGGGGCCATTGCCATTATTCTTCCAGAAGATGAAATGAGCGTGGATGAGTTGGTGGATACCTTGAAGGCCAGTGAAGAAAGTGGAAAATCTTCCAGTATCGTCATTGTGGCGGAAGGAAGCAAAAGTGGAGGAGCCTATGAGTTGGCGAAAAAAGTTACTGAAAAATATTCCGAATACGAAACCCGCGTTTCTGTGTTGGGACACTTGCAACGTGGAGGTGCACCTAGCTGTTATGATCGGGTAATCTCCAGCCGAATGGGAGTGGCTGCAGTAGAGGGGATTTTACAAGGAAGAAAGGACGTGATGGTAGGACTTGTCAATGATCAAGAATCCTACACATCCTTAGAAGAAAGTATCACGAAGAGAAATATGCCTAATCGTGATGAGTTGCGCATTGCCCGCATTCTTTCTATTTAAACCATAACAGAACAATTGTTCTAAAAAACAAAATTAAAAAATGAAAAGAATTGCAATCAATGGATTTGGACGCATTGGAAGAATGTGTTTCAGAAGCATTATAGAAAAAGAAGGGTTAGATGTTGTCGCCATCAATGATTTGACCGATGTAAAAACGTTGGCTCACTTGCTGAAGTATGACAGTGTTCACGGTCGTGTAAAGGCCGATGTTTCAGCGGATGGCAACTTTTTGGTGGTGAATGGCAAGCGCATTGAAGTCATTGCGCAAAAAGATCCAGCTCAGTTGCCCTGGGCATCCATGAACATTGATGTGGTAATTGAGTCCACGGGAATTTTCACGGATAAAGAAGGAGCCCAGAAACACATCACAGCCGGAGCCAAGAAGGTGGTTATTTCAGCCCCAGCGACGGGCGCAGTGAAGACCATTGTATTGGGCGTTAATGATGGTGACATCACAGAAGAGGATGTGATTTTGTCCAATGCTTCTTGCACAACCAATTGTTTGGCACCCATGGCCAAGGTATTGAATGACACCTTTGGAATTGAAAAAGGATACATCACCACCGTTCATGCTTACACCGCCGATCAGCGTTTGCAAGATGCACCGCACAAAGATTTGCGCAGAGCTCGCGCTGCTGCGTTGAGCATGGTGCCAACCTCTACAGGAGCTGCCAAGGCAGTAGGTGAGGTTCTTCCAGAATTGAAAGGTTTGTTGGATGGAGTTGCGGTTCGCGTGCCGACACCTGATGGATCATTGACAGATCTCGTCGCCATTTTGAAGAGAAATGTTACCAAAGAGGAAGTGAACGCAGCGATGCAGAAAGCGGCAGAGAACGAGATGAAAGGGATTTTGGAATATTGCACAGATCCCATTGTTTCCATTGACATTGTTGGCAACAAGCATTCTTGCATTTTTGATGCAGCTTTGACTTCTGCCAACGGAAACTTGGTCAAAGTGATGGGGTGGTATGACAATGAAGCTGGCTATTCTGAAAGAGTAGTGGAGTTGGTAGCGAAGTGGTAAATTTGAAAGGATTTTGAATAATTAAATAAAAGGACAACGGCCTATTGAACAGCAATCGGCTGTTGTCCAATAAAACAAAACAAGAAACGATGATTTTAATTGCAGACAGCGGATCCACTAAATGTGATTGGGCCCTGATTGACAAGCAAGGCAAGCGCTTGGGAAATTTTGAAACCATGGGATTGAATCCTTATTTCCATGATGAGACCGTGGTAGAATCCTCGATTAGAGGAAATGCACCATTGGCCTTGTATTCGGATAAGGTGAAACATATTTTCTTTTATGGTGCAGGTAGCAGCACAGATGTCATGTGTGCCATCATTGAAAATGGGTTAAAGAAAGTGTTCACCAATGCTGAAATTGTGGTGGATCATGATTTGGTCGGATGTGCTTATGCAACCTATGATGGGGAAAATTGTATTTCTTGTATTTTGGGAACAGGTTCCAATAGCTGTTCTTTTGACGGAAAGGAAATACATGAAGAAGTACCTTCATTGGCCTACATCCTAGGAGATGAAGCTTCTGGAAGTTATTTTGGTAAAATTTTGCTGCGCGAATATTTCTACCGCAAGTTGCCTGCAGATTTGAAGGAAGCTTTTGAAGCTACTTTTTCCATTTCAAAAGATGAGTTCATTTCGCGCGTTTACCGCGAGCCCAATGCCAATGTTTTCTTGGCCAGCTTTACCCGTTTCATCGGCGAACATGCGCACCATCCCCATGTGATCAATTGGGTGGTTCGTGGCATGAGAGAGTTCATTGACATTCATGTAAAGTGTTTCTCCAATTGGGAAACCGCTCCTGTGCATTTTGTCGGTTCGATCTCCCATTATTTTAAGCATTGTTTGGAAATTGCAGCACAACAAGAAGGCATTCGTTTGGGCAGGGTAATCAAAAAGCCCATTGATGGCTTGGTGGATTATCATGTCAAGTATGTTTTTGCTAACGCGATTTCTTGATGCATGTTACAGGCCTGTTTGTTTGATCTAGACGGCGTGCTGGTGGATACCGCACGCCATCATTTTACGGCTTGGCAACGATTGGCCCAAGAGCGAATCGGGGTATCCTTTACCCATCACGACAATGAGCAATTGAAAGGGCTTTCTCGGTTGGAGAGCCTCAATTATATCTTGTCTAAGACCACCCAATCTTTTTCTGAAGAAGCGATGCAAGAGATGATGCAAGTGAAGAATGATTGGTATTTGGAATTGGTCGCACAACTCACACCTGAAGATGCTCTGCCCGGAACTACAACGCTATTGATGGCTTTGAAGGAAGCAGGGATTAAAACGGGTTTGGGTTCTGCCTCCAAGAATGCCCCTCTGATCATCGAGAAATTGGGCATTGCTCATTTGTTGGATGTGGTCATTGATGGCAATGTGGTTTCTAAGTCAAAGCCAGATCCAGAAGTTTTTCTCAAAGGAGCATCGGCCTTGAATGCAGATCCAGCTCAAACCGTTGTATTTGAAGACGCTTTGAGTGGCGTCGCAGCGGCCAAGACTGGCGGATTTTTCTGCGTGGGAATTGGTCATCCCGAAGATTTGGTGCAAGCGGACTTTGTCGTGCGCGATTTGTCTCAAATCAATATTGAATTATTGAACAAAACATTTTTCAGTCATTAATACCGTTTTTGCATGATCCAGTATTTAAAAACAGATCCATGGAAAGTCATCGAGCAAGGATTTGATGCACGCTTCCACCAGAGTTCTGAAAGTATTTTTAGCCTAGGCAATGGTAAGTTTGGACAACGCGCCAATCATGAAGAGCTATACAGTGGGAAGCATTTGAAGGGTTCTTATGTAGCCGGTGTTTATTATCCTGACAAAACAAGAGTGGGGTGGTGGAAGAATGGCTATCCAGAATATTTCGCCAAAGTTTTAAATGCTACGGCATGGCATGGCGTAAGCATTTTGGTGAATGGAGAGGAATTGGATTTGGCTCATGTTCGCGTATCTGACTTTGTTCGAGAATTGGACATGAAACGAAGTGTTTTGAAACGCTCGTTTATTGCTCACTTTGCCAACGGAGTGGATTGCCGATTTGAATTTGAACGTTTCATCAGCATGGCAGATGAGAGCATCGCTGCCATCGAAGTAAAAGTCCAAGCATTGACCAATGGTGTGAACATCATCATGGTTTCAACCCTTGACGGAAATGTCAAAAACCACGATGCCAATTATGATGAGATGTTCTGGGAGCCCATTGCAGAACAAATCAAAGGTGGATCGGGTTATGTGGCATCTAAAACAAAAAAAACGGGATTTGATTTGTCGGTTGCGATGGCCCATCATACCGATGGTCTTTCTTGGATTCAAGATGAACAGCAAACTGCTTTTGTTTCATCTTCGTTTCAAGGGCAATTGAATTTGCATGAAACTGCAACGCTGCATAAATTCATTGGATTAGAGAATTCGTTGTATGCCAGCGATGTCATCGAACAATCCCAAGCCCATTGTCTTCGCGCACAACAGTCTGGCTATGCCACATTGCTGGAGAACCATACTGCGGCTTGGGCCAAAATATGGGAAATGGCAGACATTGTCATTGAAGGCAACGACGAAGCGCAGCAAGGAATTCGTTTCAATATTTTCCATTTGAATCAAACCTATACAGGAACCGATGCGCGATTGAACATCGGACCCAAAGGATTTACGGGGGAGAAGTATGGTGGATCAACCTATTGGGATACCGAGGCTTATTGCATTCCTTTCTACATGGCCACAAAGAACCAAGATGTCGCCAAGCAGCTCTTGCATTACCGCCACAAGCAATTGGGCAAGGCCATTGAGAACGCCGAGAAATTAGGATTTAACAAAGGCGCGGCACTGTATCCCATGGTTACCATGAATGGTGAAGAGTGCCACAATGAGTGGGAAATAACCTTTGAAGAAATTCACCGCAATGGAGCCATCGCTTATGCCATTTACAATTACACCCATTATACCGGTGATGAAAGTTACGTCAATGAAACCGGCTGGGAAGTATTATTGGGCATCGCGCGTTTTTGGGCACAACGTGTACATTGGAGCACGCACAAGGAGATGTATGTGATGCACGGTGTGACGGGTCCCAACGAGTACGAGAACAACGTCAACAACAATTGGTACACCAATTACATTGCTACTTGGTGTTTGGGATACGCCTACGACATCATCGAAGGATTAAAGGATACACATCCTCTTCAATATGCCAGAGCACAGAAGGACTTCCAATGGACGATGGAGGAAGGTGCGCAGTGGTTGTCCATCATAGCCAAAATGTATTATCCCATGCACGAGGATGGCCAAATTTTCTTGCAACAGGATGGTTTCTTGGATAAAGTATTGATGAAGGCTGCTGATCTGGATCCAGCAGTGCGTCCCATCAATCAACATTGGAGTTGGGATCGAATCTTACGAAGTTGTTTTATCAAACAAGCGGATGTACTTCAAGGACTTTACTTTTTTGAAGACCAATTTT
Organism: Bacteroidota bacterium; assembly: GCA_039798325.1. Classification (GTDB taxonomy): domain Bacteria; phylum Bacteroidota; class Bacteroidia; order Flavobacteriales_D; family Sanyastnellaceae; genus CAMCTV01. The sequence continues at coordinate 18,297 of JBDKGG010000067.1, read as the reverse complement.
CAGATGAAGTGGTCAAAGCCAATTTTGATTTTTACGAGCCCATGACCGTTCACGAATCCAGTTTGTCGCCATGTGTGCACAGCATTTTGGCTGCCAAGTTGGGGTATGAAGAAAAGGCAGTAGAGATGTACATGCGTACTTCTCGATTGGATTTGGATGATTACAACCACGAAGCGCATGAGGGATTGCACATCACTTCAATGGCAGGAACATGGATGTCGATTGTACAAGGATTTGGAGGGATGCGGGTTAAAAATGGAGCTTTGTCTTTTAATGCAATGCTCCCCAAACAATGGAAGTCCTATACTTTCCGCGTATTGTTTCGAGGCGAAGTGACTGCGGTGCGCGTGGATGAAAGTGGCACGACCATTACCAAAATCTAAATCAAAATTGCAAATAGATTGGCGGGATGATGGTGTCTGACTTGTAAAAGGCATACACCATCAACATGCTTATCCCGATCATGATGTACACCAAGGCATTTCTTTGGGATAGCCATTGAATGGCGCGCTCATTCCAATTCAAAGGCAATTGATGCAAGGCAAGCGCCAGAGCAATCATCCAAAGTACGGCTTGATAATGAACTACAAATGCACTTAATGTGGCTACATCAAAGTTGAAAAGGATTTGATTTAAAATGATTTGACTTTTTTCCAAGGAATCAGGACCGAAGAAAATCCAGCAGAAAACCACAAAGTGGAAGGTCAAGAATACAGCCAACCCTTTTGGAAGTGCCCATTGAATGCTGTGTTTTTTGAAGATGTCCAATCGCCATTTGTCCAGCGCCAATGCCCCTCCATGTAAAGCTCCCCAAATGATAAAGGTCCAGTTGGCTCCATGCCAAAAACCACCCAATAACATGGTGATGAGCAAATGCAGATAGGTACGAAACAATCCTTTGCGATTCCCGCCCAATGGAATGTACAGATAATCACGGAGCCAAGAGGAAAGAGAGATGTGCCATTTCCTCCAAAATTCGGTAATGGATTGACTCTGATAGGGCGCTAGGAAATTGGTGTCAATCTTCAATCCCATCCAACGGGCAATTCCGATGGCCATGTCGGAGTATCCGCTGAAATCACAATAGATGACCAATGCATAGGCATAAACAGCGGTCAAACCATAAACGCCATTGTATCGGGTGGGGTCATCAAAAACTACGGAAACAATTTGGTTGTACAAATAATCACTGATCACCACCTTCTTGAAACAACCCGTAAAAACGTAGAAGAATCCAAAAGCGATATCCTCACGTTTCAATTCCCATTGTTGTCTGATTTGCGGAAGAAAATCGGCTGCGCGAACAATGGGCCCCATCATCAACTTGGGAAAGAAGGACAGGAAGAATATGTAGTCCAACCATTTCTTGACGGGCTTAAAATGTCCACGGTAGACATCGACGGTATAGCTTAGATTTTCAAAAGTGTAAAAAGAAATACCAACCGGTAAAATCAAATGCAACATCGACACCTGGTGATTTCCCCATTCATTCCAAAGTTGAATAAAGAAGTCGGTGTATTTATAATAAAACAATAGTCCCAAATTGAGCACAATGCTAAATACCAATAAGGCCTTTTTGCGTTGAGCGTTTTTACTTTGATCAATCCAATGACTGATATAAAAATCAACAACTGAAGCCAAGAGAATCAGTCCAACATAATAACCACAGGCCTTGTAAAAGAAATACAAGGAAAAGAGAACTACCCACGACAGACGCCAAGTTGTTTTTTTATACAACCAAGCATAACCCAAGAAAAAGAAGGTAAAGAAAAACAGAAAAAAGGAAGAGTTAAAAACCAACGGTGCATCTGCTTGATACAACAGTTGATCCGCAATCAATTCCAATATTTGCTTTTGTTCGGCCATGCTTTACTTTATTGTGGCAAGTGATTGTCAATGGCATTGCGCATTCCCTCACCCAAAATGCGATAACCTTTTGGGGAAAAGTGGATGCGTTTTTTATCCGTCATGCCCAGTTGCGCCCAATTTTTCATGCTGTCTTCACCTCCCATGTAGGTGTACAAATCATAAATGGGAATGTCCAATCGAAGACCAATGTCCATGATGACCGCCCTAACCCGAGGGACCAAAGGATTGGGAGTGAAATAGGATTTCTTGTTCTTGTATTGCACTTTACTTACAGCGGGTGGGGTGGTCAGGATGATGATGGGTTGTGATTCCAGGCTGGTGAGCATTTGAACCAAATTCAACCCTTGATCAAAAAAAGTGGTATCGTCAAAATCACCAAACTGAAAAGCCTCATTGGTTCCCAAAGAAACCACAACCACATCTGGATGCAACATTTCCAGTTGATTTCTGAAGGTGATGCTCTCTGCATAGTGGTTGTAGGTAGCACCATTGACACCAATGGCGGAAACCATGGCACCGGGCTGACCATTGCTGACTTTGACTCCGTATATTGTTGAGGATTTTTGAAAAGCAAATTGTTGTTCATGCAACAAGTCAAATACAAAAGTGGGGTTTTCAAATGCAAAGACTGAATGGCAAGCATCGGACAAGTGGCGCAAGGGCTTGGCGTATTCACCAAATTCACTTACAATTTGGTATTGAAAATTGGAATCCAAAGCATTGCCATGAAAAATTTCGATGCGTTGTACTTGATCATCATAAGAGAGCGAATCAAACTCCCAGGTGATCTTGGCATTGACATCCTTGGTGTGGATGGTGTAGCCACTTACACCAACAGGAAATTCTTTTTTGGCGTGAATAATCTTACTCACCTCCCACGCCACATTGGATTTGGTTTGGTAACCATCATGGCCATTGGTCTTGGCCACTTGATAAGGAAATGCCAAACCATAACCCGCATCGCCATATACGGAATGCAAGGCTTCACTCAAGGGAATGGTCATGCCTCCAGGTTGAATGTGACTGTCTCCCAAATGCAGGACAAACAACTCGCTATTCAATTGTTTTTTGAAAAGAAAACGCTCTTCCAAAGCTTGGGTAAATCCAGTGAGGCTATCATTCAAAGAGATGCGTTGTCCCATTAATGAAGTGTTCAAGGTCATCAAAAACAAACCGCAAAGCAGGATGGATAAACTATTTTTTAATTTCCAAATAATGGGCATAAGAATCTTGAAGGTATTGATAAATGTACTGTGCTAGATAGTCAGAACCTTTGTGGGTCATGTGGGTGTAATCTGAATTGGCCAATTTTGGGATGGAATCCTGCACCCAACTGCGCATGGAACCAACACCGCCCATGGCATCGAATAAACTAAAGAAGGCTACGCCATGTTCTGCCGCTATTTTCTTTTGGCTGCGCAGAAGATGAAGCACTGTCGGATCGGTATCCCACTTGCCTTTCTCTTTGTAGGCCTTGTCTGTCATGCCCACAAGAAGAATAGAGGAATAGGGGAAGCATTTTTTCAAATGTTCCAATGTTCTACCCATGGTGATTTCATAATTTCGATAATCGTCAACGCCATGACCAATAACGTTTAGTCCGTAATGCACAATGACCAAAGGAATGCGCATCGCGGAATCAACATCTTGCATCATGTCAATATTCAGCAAGCTCAATGAGTTTCCTGAGTTGCCTCTAAAGCCAAAATTGTCTACATAGATTCCATCGCCCTTTTCAAAGTTAACCCCGTACAATTGAGGATTGCCCTCTTCTACGGTTAGCGTCATTTTCTTAAATGGCTTATCCCAAATATTTTTCGTAAAACTGGGCTGGAGCGAATCAGGCCATGAAAAATTAACCTCCGCGTCATCAAATGAACATAATATTTTTCCTTTGGATTGTGGATGGGCGATGAGATGAGCTTCTTCAAAAGGGTAGGAGCGAGCCGCAAAACTACATCTGGCTCCCGGTGATCCCCCGAAAACTTGCCCCGTTGGTCCTACCGGAAAAGGTTGTTTTTTATGATAACTGAGAAAATCAGTGATGCGCCACAAATCATTGAATCCATGGTTGATGGTCACCCTGAAACCAGCCACGATGGAGGTAATGGGCATCCAACCAATTCCATTTCCGCCAAATGTTTTTTGAAGTCTTCCGCGCAATCCTTGGGTCAACAAGTCTCCTTCAATTTGAGAGTCACCAAAATAGGCAATGTGGTAACGACCACCATCATCCTTCAAGGTATCCAGGCATCGAAAGAAAATATCCAACTTGCCGCCTTCCTCACGTTGACCTTGAAAAGTAGCGGTATCACCAGAAGGTTTTTCATAGGAGGCCAGTGCCGTGTTCAAATCAGAAGCGGATGGGTCTCCTTTGATTTCAGACAGGTAATCTAATCGAGATAATCGATCATCCACCGAAGAAAACATAGAAATGATTGTTGCTCCCAATACGATGGACAACAGCATCAACGCCAATTTTTGGTATCCGGTAAATTGCCTAAACATGACTCAGTCGGCAATTTACGGGATATTTGGAGTGAGTATTAGGGTTGTGTCAAAAATATATTCTCGCCCAATTGAGGAATGAGGAGGCGATCCTTTCTCGGATGTTGCTCTTTGATGTTTCGGTATACGCGAATAGGGTCTTGCATGCTCTCGTTGCTGAGGTCAAAACAACCGTAATGCATGGGAACCATGTGTTGGGCGTTCATCTCATGAAAGGCCTTGATGGCATGGGTGGGACTGATGTGGTTGCTCTCCATGAACCATTCTGGTTGGTAAGCACCAATGCCGATTAGCGCATAATCAATGGACATTCTTTCGCCAAATCGTTTGAAGTGACTGCCGTATCCGGTATCGCCTGAGAAATAAATGTTCTTGTCTTTGGTTTGAACAATAAAGCCGCCCCAAAGGCGATCATTGAAATCAAAAAGTCCTCTCTTGGACCAATGTCTTGCAGGAACAAAAATGATTTTGAATGGTGTCTCCATCAAAACCTGATTCCATCCCGCACAGAGGATGTGGTTTTTCTTGAAAACTTTCTTTAGCAAGCCATCCATTTTCAATCCAGAATAGACCTTTATTTCGGGGCTTTTTTTCTTCAGTTGTCTCAGCGAGTTAAAATCCAAATGATCTCGGTGATCATGGGACAATAGAATAAAGTCAATCGCAGGAAGGTCGTTGACGGCAAAGGGAAGTTGACTTTTTCTGGGATAAAAAGGAGTAGCAGAACCAAATACGGGATCGGTGATAAAACGAATTCCATCAATCTGAAAAAGAAACGTGCAATGTCCCAACCAAACACAATAGTCTTCTTTTGCGAACAAGTTCTGCGGCTGATGGCTCATTGGAACAGACCATGTAGCATTCTTCTTCTCCTCAGCATAGGGATTGACCTCATTCTTCCATTTGCGAAAATCCTTGTAGCTGGGTTGAAAAGGAAATTCCTCATTGACGTATTTTCCTTTTTCAGTGGGTGTTTTAATCGTTTGATCTTGAGGAAGCCAATAGGGGAGTGTTGGATTTTCGTTGGGGATTTGGGCCATAACTTCTGTTTCAGTAAATAGCAATAACAACAGTATTCGGAAAAATGTTGACATCACATGGAATAAATACAATAACCTTCTTTTTTCAATATCAATTGCCCCAAATGATTGGGATTCCATCTCGTTGGATTGTTGTTTAAAACCACAACAAATTTCAACCCTTTACTTTTCATTTCATTCAGATAGGAAACATTCAAAAGATCATCTTGATGGATAATCCAACCTTTTCGGTGCGCGAAATACATGGGGGTTGGAACATCACCACTGTTGATGGCAATGAGATCATTGGGTTGACTGATTTGATTCAAATCACTTTCCAAATTGAGCAATTGCTGCGAACTCGGTTTTAAGAAAAAATCATGTTGCTGATTGGCGATGCCTTCAATGGCTATGGCTGTCATGAGAAAGATTCTGAGTTTTTTATTGTGTATTGATGACAAGCCGAATCCAGCAACCAATGCCATCACAGGAACAAAAGGAATGATGTAGTAACTGTGATGGGGAAAAGTATACCCCGCTTTTAAAATCACAATCGAAAACGAGCAAAGGGTGACCGCAAGTATCCAAAAGATTCTTCTTTCTTTTTGATGATACGCGGCAAACATCCCCCAGACTAACAAACCAAATCCAATGAATTTAAGGGCGGTATCATAAAACTTTTGTGCAGTAGCTTGTCCATGTGTGATGATTTCTTGGAGACCCAAAGTGATACTCTTCCCCATGAAGAAATGCCAGAATCCATAGGTCTCTACCAAAAATGGAACCCAATAAAAATACCACCACAATGCAGGCATAAGCGCCACAACCGAAAGAAATACGAAAAGTACTTTTCTTTGAATCGCAATGGAAGCATCAATGATTGGAAAAACAAAAACAATGAGCAAATATCCGCTGGGCAACTTGGCCAACACACCCAAGAGCACAAGCAGGAAATAAGCCAATGCCGCTTTCCAGATTGATTTGGAGTTTTTATTATTCAAGAATTTAAATCCAAAATAAATGCCCGCAATGATGAGCGACATGGCAAAGGTATCGGGCATGATCTTTCTCGAAAATTGAAACCAAAGGGAAACTGATAGCACCAAGGTCGCATAGAAGGAAACCGATTCTTTAAAAAACAATGAGACCAATCGATAAAAGAACCAAAGACCGAAACTGGAAACAATGAGATTGATCAATCTCCCATACCAATGCTGGTAGCCAAATATTTCAGCAACCCCATAAATCATGTAATTCAACATTGGAAACTCCATTCCCGTAATGCCCGTTTTGTCTCCTGCAAAATCAATTCGGGGATAAAAAATGTTGTTGTCTACTTCCAAGAAATTTCGGGCCACCATGGTGACCGTGGTCTGTCGCCAGTTGTGCTCCACCTCCAGTGGAGGATTGGTGATGCCAATCAGTCGAATAATAAAAAAAACAACAATCCAAAAACGAATGTCCGAAAAATAAGGATGTGCTTTCACGTTGTTTTATATTTCAATGGTAGCATTACAACTCATTGGCAAATCGGGTATTCACCACATTGTTGAAAATAGAGCCAAATCGGTAATTTAATCCAATTTGATAGTAATAAGAGTAGTTGGTAGCCACCGCTTGTTGTTGAAGAAGAACATCATTGAGGCTAGCATCTTGTTTGGGTAAAAATATCTGGTTTCGAATCAAAGAGTAGTAACCGTAAAAATTGATGGAAAGGCCCTTATAAATCCGAGCATTGAGATCAAGATTGATGCTTGTCGTATTCTGTTGGACATCGTCTAAGAAAAATTGAGTATTCAATCCAACGCCAAAAGATCCCCAGGTTTGATTGAAGCTTCCATTCACATTGAATTGCCCTACAGGTCGCCACTCCTTGATTTTGAGATATATGGTCGTGTCTTGGTATTCATTGAATTGACTTCCGAGGTAAGTGGAAAAAGTGAGCTGCTTGGTCTGAGAGGATTTGAAATCAAACAGATTGTATTCGAAGGCAACGTTATGGGAAAAACTATTTTCGATGTTTTGATAATCACTGTGCATATAAGAATGAAAAGTTCCAAAAGACCAATGGGGTGTTATGGAGCGTGCATACAAAAAGTCAGTAGAGTAATTTTCACGGGTAAACTTGTCTTTAAAGCCCAAGTAATTGTATCGTTGAATATTGTTGTTGTAATAACTGGCAATTTTGATTTTGTGGCTTTCCTTGTTTTGATTGGCAGAAAATCTTCCTCCCATACTGGTGGATCGGTAAGTATCTTGTCCACTACTATTCCCATTAACACTGAAATTAAACACCCATGCATTGAAGGGATCTTCCTGTGGATTGCTTCCAATGCCCATTTCATTCAATTCCAAACTGTCATTCGATACGATTTGAAGTGTATTGATTTTGTCCATTTGAAGCGCATAACGTACCAAGCCCATGGAGACATAATTTTTTAGCTTCTCCCGAATTTCATTGTCTGTGTTAATGGCATTGGTGTTGAATTGAAGGGTATCAATCAAGTGTTTTATTTTTTGATTGCCCTCAAAAATCAATTGGTATTCAAATCCACCGCTACCTGTTTCTAGAGCGCTGATTCTCAAGTTGACATCTGCTACAAATTGATCCTGCACAAAATTGGCCCAAGTGATTTCCGTTTTTAAATAATCTGTGTAGCACCATGCACTGCAACGAATAAATACATTGAGTGATTTGTTGTTGTCGATTTGAGCGCTTGCGTTTATAAAAAATGTACCGAGCAATATGGCTACGAAAAATTTCTTTGTGCGATTCATTCGATGAATTTAAAAGGTTGTTACAGGATAAAAACGAAATTCTTGATTTTTATTGTTAAAGGTCTGCTTCGATGGAACATGAATGATTCCATTTAATGCTGAAAATCCAATGAGATCACCACTTCCCAAATAATCCAGTGTTTTGAATGAATTGTTTTCAAGAACAACGGGAATCCATAGGTCCAATTTTTCATTGGTGCTGATTGCATCTTGGATTTGGATGTGTTGCGAATTTTTTTGGTTGGACCATTGAAGTTTGATCCAAGGAATGAAATAAGCTATGGCACAAACCAAGGTTGATACTGGATTTCCAGGAAATCCAAATAATAGGGTCTGATTCTTTTTGCCCAACCACATCGGTTTTCCTGGTTTCTGCGCTATGCCATGAAACAAACATTCAAACCCATCCTCTTGCCACAATTGCGGCAGATAATCTTTTCCCCCTTTGGATACTCCTCCTGAAAACAAAAGGATGTCCCATTGTTGATCATGCTGTTGCATCCATTTCTGAATGATGAGCGGATCATCGTTCAAATGAAAAATCTCTATTTCTCTCGACATGGGTTGAACCAATGCTTTTAAGGCATGAGCATTAGAGGTGCGGATTTGATGGGGAAGGGGACTAACATCCATCGGCACCAATTCATCTCCTGTTGCGATAACGGCAACTGCTGGTCGCCGATAAACCAAAGGCATGGTGATTCCACATGAAGCCAAGACAGCAATCACTGCGGCTGTGATGCAGGTGCCCTTTTCGATGACAACATCTTGTTGCTTGTGCTCAACACCTTGCCTTTGAATATTCCAACCACTTTTGATTTTCTCTATTTCAGTGCAAGTGAATGAGCCATCATCACCCACCACCACCTTTTCAATGGGCACAACCAAATCAAATCCAGATGGAACAGCCGCACCTGTTGTGATTTCACAAGCTTCTTCTTCGGGTAACTCAATGATGGGTGATCCTGCCCATTGCTGATGAGAATAGTGAAATATGCGTTGTCCTTTTTGCCAATCTGAAAATCTCATGGCAAAGCCGTCCATCATGGCACGATCAAAAGGTGGATAATCCCGATCAGCCATAATATCTTCAGCCAAATAACGTCCAGTAGCGTCAGTCAAGGGGATGTGCTCTTCTCCCCACTGCATTTTGATATTGGACAAAATGGTTTTGGCTTCTTGAACAGTAATCATATCATCCTCCTATTTTGGCCATACTAATGCCCATATTTTGATTTTCTTTCTCGGCCTCAAATCCATTGATGGGCTTACCTTGTATAAATGATTGAACCTCCGAAAGGATTTCGTTTTCCTTTTTCCCTTTTCGCAAAGCATCCAACAAAGGATAGAATTTTTCACTGTACAAACAATGGTGCAATTGTCCGTTGGGCGTCAATCGCAAACGATTGCAGGTCCCACAAAATGTCCTGCTATAGGCTGCGATATATCCAATGCTGCCAATTTGATTGGATTGTTCAAATGAAACTGAAGTGGAGTGAGGCGCGGCTTGAACTCTTTTTAATTCAGGATAATAATGCATGAACATGTCCTCTATACGCCGCCAGTTCCAATGCCAATCAGGTTGTTTTCCTTGTCCATTGAAAGGCATTTCCTCGATGAATCGCAAATGTATGCCTTTTTCAAAACTCCAGTTGATGAGTTTCAAGCACTCTTCTTGGGTTGTATCACTTAACAACACGGTATTGACATTGACTTTGAAACCCAAATGCAAAGCTTCACTGATGGATGACAATACAATGGAAAGTTGATCTCTTCGGGTGATGCGCTCAAATTGAATAGGATCCAAACTATCCAATGAGAAATTGATTTGATGAATTCCTTTATTCTTTAATTCTGGTAAATATTTTTCAGTGAGCACACCATTGGTGGTAAGGTGCAATGAATCAAATGGTAGTTCATGCGCATAGGATAAAATCTCCATAAAATCTTTTCTCACCAAAGGTTCTCCCCCCGTAAACCTTACTTTCTTTATTCCCCAACTTTGGCTCCATTGAAGAATTTTTTTTAGCTCTTCCAATGACATCAAATCTGATTTGGGTATCCATGACAACCCGTCCGCCGGCATGCAATACTGACAACGCAGATTGCATTGATCGGTTAATCCAATGCGCAAATAATCAAATGTTCTTCCATGGTTGTCGGCGAGCATTATTCAGGGCGAGTAAAGGTGTGTGGTGCCTGTTGCGCTTGATGTGCGCAAGGATAGTCTTTTTCCAAATCAATGCGAATGTCATTCCATTGAAAGGAAAAGCCTTCTACTTCATTATTCAAGAAAGTTTCAAAGGACTTTTTATCCAAATGAATGATGGTCTTTTCATTATTGGTCGCTACAGTATTCTCTGAATCATTGTTCAATTCAAATTCAAAGCTTGCAATTGGAGGCAATTGAAAAGAGCATTTCCCGAGATTTAACCAGTCAGATTTGTCAACGGTATTGAAACGTACGCGGATGTTATTTTTAGACAACCGAATCTTCATTTCGCTAAACCAATTTCCTCCAAGCGTTGCATGAGATAGGCGCCAGCTGTGATGGGTTCCCACTTGGGTTGCTCGCCTGCAGGAATGCAATTGCTCAAGCAATCCAAAGACATTTCACTTCTGGGGTGCAAGAAGAAAGGAATGGAATAACGTGGTGTTCCCCATTTTTCTTTTGGCGGATTGATCACGCGGTGCGTTGTGGATTTTAATTTACCATTGGTCAAACGTTGCAACATGTCCCCAACATTGACCACAATGTGGTCGGGTAGGGCAGTAACATCAACCCATTCTCCCTTTTTATTCAATACCTGCAATCCTTCGGCACTTGCGCCAATCAATAAAGTAATGAGGTTGATGTCCTCATGCTGTCCAGCACGGACCGCCGATTTGGGCTCTTGTGTAATGGGAGGATAGTGAATGGGGCGCAAGATGCTATTGCCGTGGTGTATTTTGGAATCGAAATAAAATTCATCCAATCCCAAATGCAAGGCAATGGCGCGAAGCATAAACCGCCCAGTATTCTCCAAGTCTTTATAAGCCAGAATGCCGACCTCATTGAAGCCCGGTAACTCCTCTGTGAAAACATTGTCCGGATATTCGGAACGAATGGGGTCATTGTCATCCACTTGTTGTCCGAAATGCCAAAACTCTTTCAAATCACCAGCATTGGAATCTTTGGCGTGTTCTTTTCCGAAAGAAGTGTATCCGCGCTGACCAGCCAATCCAGGAATTTCATACTTCAATTTATTCTCAATGGGCAAATCAAAAAAATGTTTTACCTCGGTATATAACCGATTCACTGTGTTTTCTGCAATCAAATGATTTTTGACGGCCACAAATCCTATCGTCTCATAGGCATGACCCAGAGATGCGACAAAAGATTTCTTCTGCGCGTCATCACCATGAATAAAAAGTGCCAAATCAACTGCGGGTATTCCCATTTCTTGTAAGTCCATTGCTTCAAAATTTTAGTACAAGCAATAATAGCAAGTATTCTTCGTCGGAATAAACGTGTTCAATTGAATATTATGAGCGCTTTCTTGTTGATACAGCCGCACCATTATGAACAAAGGCCTGTGATAAATGTTATAGGCTTGCGTTCCAATATTAAAATGACTTTCTAATTTTGGAGACCATTATTTAATATTATGATTGAATCAGATATCATCATCATCGGTGCTGGACCCTGCGGATTGTTTACGGTTTTTGAAGCCGGATTATTGAAATTGAAATGTCATTTGATTGACGCCTTGCCTCAGCCTGGTGGCCAATTGACGGAGATATATCCCAAGAAACCCATCTACGATATTCCAGGTTTTCCAGAAGTCTTGGCGGGTGAGTTGATTGATAATTTGATGAAACAAGCAGAGCCTTTCAAACCCACTTTTACTTTGGGCGAGAGAGCGGAGAGTTTTGAGAAGGACGAAAACGATCACTTTATCGTGACCACCAGCAGAGGTACCAAGCACAAGGCGCCCATTGTTGCCATAGCTGGCGGATTGGGTTGTTTCGAGCCACGCAAACCACCCATCAGCAATATCGTTGACTTTGAAGACAAAGGCATTGAATACATCGTGCGCGATCCTGAATTTTATCGTGGTAAGCGCGTTGTGATTTCTGGCGGGGGAGATAGCGCCTTGGATTGGTCCATTTTCTTGGCCAATGGAGTGGCTGAACACGTAACCTTGATTCACCGCTCTACCAGCTTCCGTGGTCACTTGGACAGCGTTCAAAAAGTAATGGACATTAGTGAAAGTGGAAAGATGCGATTGATCACCAACGCTGAAGTAGTGGGATTGAACGGTGGGGATAAATTGGAATCGATTGTTGTCAATATTGATGGACGTGAGCCAGAAACTTTGTCAACCGATCATTGGTTGCCCTTGTTTGGTTTGTCTCCAAAGCTTGGTCCTCTTGCAGAATGGGGATTGAACATTGACAAAAATTCGATTGAGGTCAACACGTTTGACTACAGCACCAATGTTCCCGGACTGTATGCCATTGGTGACATCAATACCTATCCGGGTAAACTCAAATTGATTCTTTGCGGTTTTCACGAAGCAACCTTGATGGTGCAAAGTGCATTTAAGAGAATTTATCCCAATAAGAATCTTGTCTTAAAATACACCACGGTCAACGGTGTTCAAGGATTTTAATGGATGAAGAAGGCTGTTGTCATTGGCGCAGGTGTTGCGGGAATGGCAGCTGCTATTCGACTTTCTAAAGAAGGTTTTCAGGTTAGCCTATATGAGGCTTCTGATCATCTTGGAGGAAAGTTGAGTCAAAAGCAATTGGGCCAATATCGTTTTGATTTGGGCCCAAGTCTCTTTACTTTGCCTGACTTGGTCAAAGAATTGTACACATTGTGTAACGAAGATTTTGACGCCCATTTTCCCATTCACCGTTTGGATCCTGTGGCCCATTATTTCTGGTCTGATGGTACTTTCTTAAAAGCAGGTGCGAATTCCGATCAATACGCCCATGAATTGTCCAATGTTTTGGGAGAATCCCCAACAGTGGTAAAAGAATATTTCGAAAAGGCTGCTTGGGTTTATGATACAACACGACCTGTTTTCTTGGAAGCCAGCCTCAAAAGATTGCCTTGGCGAACCAAAAGATTTTGGAAGGCACTATTGTCCATTCCGTTGTTGCCCTTGAGAGGGTCGTTGCATCAATACAATCAACGAAGATTCAAGAATCCGAAGACTGTTCAACTCATGAATCGATACGCCACTTACAATGGCAGCAACCCTTACCAGACTCCTGCGATGATGAGCATGATTCCTCATTTGGAACATGGCATCGGTGCTTTTTTGCCCAAACAAGGGATGCATCAAATCACACAATCTTTGGGGTATTTATTGGAGAAGAGTGGGGTAGTAGTGCACTTGAATACACCTGTACAACGCATAGAATATGGTAATGGTGAAATAAATGGTATTCAAAAAGTTAAGGGTGTTGTTGTGAATGATAAATTCATACAAGCAGATGTTGTTGTTTCCAATGTTGACGCCCACTTTACCTATCACAAATTACTACCCAATTTTCCAAGACCTGAGAAAATTCTGAAACAAGAAAGATCATCCAGTGCCATTATTTTTTACTGGGGCATGAAGACGAAATTTCCCAATCTGGATGTCCACAATCTTTTTTTTGCTGATGATTATGCTGCAGAGTTCAAAGGAATTTTTCAAGACAAACAAGTTGTAGATGATGTGACTGTTTACGTCAACATTACTTCCAAGTTGGTCAAGGAGGATGCACCGGAATATGGCGAGAATTGGTTTGTGATGATCAATGCACCACGCTATGAAGGAAGAGACGAAACAGAAGTGGTCGCAAAAGCCAAATCATCGATTCTGAAAAAATTGAATCAGATATTGAAAGATGAGGTTGAGCAATACATTGAAATAGAAGAAGTGCTTACTCCACGATTGATTGAGGAGAAAACCTCCTCTTATTCAGGTTCTCTTTACGGAACTTCGAGCAACTCGACTTTTGCCGCCTTCATGCGACATGACAATTTCATTGATGGTTTGAAGGGATTGTACTTTGTTGGTGGAAGCGTACATCCGGGTGGTGGAATACCATTGTGTCTTCAGTCGGCCAGGATTGCTGCGCAGTGCATTATTCAAGATCAAGGACAATCCTGATTTTCTCTTTCAAGGCCTTCCCTTGTTCTTTACTTATCGTCCCCAAATACTCGATGAGTCGTTTTTTATCGATGGCCCTGATTTGATCCACCAAGATTTGAGATTTTGCATCCAAGAATTTTTCCTTTACATCATGCCGCAAGACATCAACATGATCAATGCATTGTGAGGTCAATGGACAAACCACGACCGTCGGATGGAAGTCATTGAGTAAAGGAGATTGAACGATGATTACGGGTCTGACTTTTCCTGGTTCCTTGCCCTTGTTGGGGTTCAAATTGGCCAACCAAATATCAAATGTTTTCATCGAGGAAGTTTTCAAAGTCTTCTGCTACATCCAAACTGTTGGCATAAACCGCTTTGCTCTCCATGAGCAATTTGGCCCTGAGCTTTTTTCTTTTGTGATAACGATTGTACATGGTCAATGCCTCATTGATATAACGATTGCGCGGCATATCCAGTTGTTTAATGACCTTTTCTGTTTCATCAAAAACAACATCATCCAATTTTAGAGATAGCATTTTCATTTCCTCTGGTATATACAACAAAGATATACTATTTTTTTGGTTTTTTAAAATTCTTTGATTCTATATTTGAACCATGAATACAAGATGGATCATCGCGATATTGTATGGAGTAGGTTTCTTGGGGTTGATGCTTTATCCTACCTTGTTCATCCCCCTGAGTGCATTGAGTTTGTGCTTGACCTTTGTGTTTTTATTGCTCGAAGATTGGAGTTGGAAGAAGTTGATTTTCTTTTCGACCATTATCGCTGCTGGATTTTACATGGAGTGGCGAGGAGTGCATACGGGCAGTCCTTTTGGCTTTTATCAATATGGAGAGGGACTTGGTTATAAGTTGTGGGATATTCCGGTTGTAATTGGTGTCAATTGGGTCATCATGACTTGGAGCAGTTTGAGTCTGTTGCGATGGGCATGGGGAGTCAACAACAGATGGATTCTGGCATTGGGAGGAGGAATGTTGATGACATTAACGGATTTGATCATCGAACAAGTTGCGCCACAATTGGAATATTGGATGTTTGAAATGAACCATGTGCCATGGAACAATTATGCAGCATGGATGTGGTTGGGTGTTTTGTTTTCTTGGCTGTTGTCTTATATACCCAACAAACGCCCATCTCTGGGCGCTTGGGTTTGGGTATTGAATTGGATGTTTTTTGTGGGGTTGATGGTGGTTAGATGACGACTAACATCACCTCATCGGAAAATCACACTTGCCTTAAAATTTTGAGCTATTTAACCATTCAACCACCTCATCCAAACATTTTGTTTGATGACCTGTACTCTTTTATTGATGCACAGTTGAATGGTGAATCCTGTTCCTCCTTGATTGGGAGCGGATAAATCGTCATAAGCAATGGTGACATTGGCGGGAAGTCGATTGGCATCTCCAAAGACCATCCAACAATCACGTAAGATATAGGCACCTATTGCGGACGAACTATTTTTCTCTTTATTGAGATAGGATTGCACCAAACGACCATTGCTTGTATTTAGACCATAAGTCACCATGGGTTCATTGGCCAAGTTTACTTGATCCAATCCTGTCAGATAGGGTTTATATTCTTTCTTAGGACGATGCGTGGTATAAGGCGCGAAGATTTGAATCTTGGCATGGGTAACAGAGGCGATGCCTTGAATGAAAAGGGAATCTGCACCTGAAGCATTGCCACTTCGAAAGGTGGCATGTGGAAGATTCATGGCTAACCATCTCCCAAGCTGAACCAATACTGGGGCATCCAGTGGTTTGACATCTCGTTTGCCAATCAATAATACCACTTGATCCGTTTGATTGAATTGCTCGATAAATTCTTTTGCTGTCATGGCTTTACTTTTTTTTAGGAGTTAAAAACGCACGCTTTGTTTTTTGATCAAGAAACTGGGCTGGGGGAGGGGGAAGAACTTTTTCTTTTTTCTTTTTGGTCACTTTGCTTTCGATAACAACCCCAAACTTTTTGAGTTGTGTTTTGTTGGCAGGAAAAAACTTTTCATTTTGAATGGTGCAAAACGCAACTTTTTCAATGAAACGATTGATGTAATACTGATTATTGATCAAGTAAACGGTTACGTTTTTAGGAAACGCAAACTTTTTGATGGGGCTGATGTTGGTCGTGTTTTCCATAGTTGTTTTGTTTTTTTGACAAACCTATGGGGTGTATTGCGAAATTGTTGCAATTCGAAATCCATGCCAGCGATGTTCGTTTTTTATTCATTGCTATAGTTGGCTGCCATCTCTTCCAATTTCGCCAATAACTTCTTGCGAACGCTTTCCGGAGAAATCAATTTAACCCCGCGTCCAAAGACCAACAACTGGTCAATCAACTCCTTGGAATCATAGGTCTCAATGTCCAATTGCATCGTTTCATCGGGCAATTGTGTCAACCGTTGTGTTTCATTCATCGGAAACAAAGCCAACTCTTGCATCCAAAATTTATCCAAAATTTGTAAGGATACGTGAATGGTTTTTCCATTCACCTCTTGGTGGATGCCAATGGAGTGATAGAAATATTCATTGATGTTGAAATAGCTGGTGATGCTGGGGAATTTCTCTGAACTGCGAATCAATTGTACAATCCGAGACACCCTAAATACTTTTTGATCCTTCTCAAAATTCTCCAAATCATGTCCCACCAAATACCATTTGCCATTGTGTTGCTTCAAGGCCAACGGAGCCAAATGATAGCGCTTTGCATTCAGTCCATTTCTATTGTACTCCATTTTGATGCATATCTTATTGGTGATGCATTGCAACAGATCATTCAACCAACGCGCGTCCAATGCGGTAGAGTCTGTCTGTATGAATTGCGTCGGTAATTCTTTTTGCTTTACCAAAGAGAAAGATGATGGATTTAAAAGTCGCTTAATCAAATGCTCCGTTTCATTGTAAATGCCCTCATCGACCAATGACTTGCTCTGTTTCAAGATGAACATCAATCGCGTGTATTCTTCTTGGGTAATGTTTACATTGAATATGGACATCGTAGGATGAGCATACTTGACTAACGTAACGCCCTCATTTCTTTCGCGTACAATTTCTACTTTTTGAGAAAAGATGTCTTGGATACCATTCAAGTCATCATAAATTGTCCGCTCACTCACACTTTTTGGCTTCCCGTTGCGTTTGGTTATTCCGTCTTCTTCCAAATGTTCGTTGACCATTCTGGTGATGCCCTTTACGGTAAAGCCATCTGTGCTGTTGGATAACAAACGATCAATGATGAGCCATCTCCTGAATTGTTCTTTGTTTCCCTTCACCGTTTTTTCGTTGGTGGGCAAACTGGATTTTTTCACGTTGGGTGCTTTCTTGGTAGGAGTAGCGGCTTTTTTCTTTTGGGGCATAATGGATTTATTGAAACATTTTCGCAAAGATAAATTTAGTTTTGAAATATACAAGTAAGATTCTCAATTGACCTTGGGCTTTCAACCCGTTTCTCGTCTCAGTTTTGGCTTCGTAACAAATTAAAATTTAAACATATGCACATTGATGTCATGGATTTGATGATTCACCGTCTCCGGATGAACGGATGGGTGAGATGCAAAGGGAGCAGTGTTCTCGGCCCTTTTCGCATGATGGAGAAAGAAGGGAAAAAGGTTTTGGTTGTCCGAACACTGAGACTGAGCCTAGACACATCTTTGGAAGAATTCGCACGCGGATTTTTCTTGATTCTTCGTTTATATTTGGCCAAACATCAAGTCGAAAAGATGTATGTTCAAGCGGGTGGTGTAATCAAGATGCCATACTTTTTCCTGCAATATTGCAGAAGAATACATGTTGAAGTTATTCCCGTTCATCCGCAAAAGCTCAATTTTTCTGGCTTTGATCCACATTATAATTGATCATTTTTATGACAGCACAAATTGCAGATCGCATCATTATTGGCAACAAGCGCTATAGCTTGTTTTCAGAGCCCTTTCATGTGTTTTTGATAACAGCGTATAAAGGCAATC
>JBDKGG010000066.1:0-13544 GCA_039798325.1 Bacteroidota bacterium | reverse complement strand
AACTTGTGACGGGCTGGTTCATTTTCATACTGCAACTTAATGGTATTGAGTACGCCAATTCCTTCTACTTTCACATCCAAATCTTCCCTACCCAACTTCTTTAATATGGCTTTGATGTCTTCTTCGGCATAGGGTTTATCCACCATGACAATGGCATTATCCAAGCTTCCTCCTTTGATCAAACCGTGTTCTGCCAAAATCTCCAGCTCCCTTAAAAAAACAAAGGTTCTGCACTTGGAGATCTCGGTCTTGAAGTCCTCCAATTTATACATGTGCGCATGTTGGGTTCCCAATATTGGACTGTTGTAATCCACCATCACGGTTACCCGAAACTCTCCTCCCTTGGTTGGCACAGCCAACATCTCTATCCCTTTCTCGACATCCTCATAAGTAAGATTGTCTTTTAATTCAAAATACTGTCTCTCGGCATTTTGCACCTCAAAACCAACCGCCTCAATGGCCTCTACAAATGGTTTAGCGCTTCCATCCATGATGGGCATCTCTGGCCCATCCACTTGAATCAACACGTTATCAATCTCGCATCCATAAATGGCTGCCAAAACATGCTCAGTCGTATGCACTTTGGCTCCATTGAGTTCTATCGTTGTCCCCCGTTGCGTAGTGGTAACCAAATCACAATCGGCTGGAATAATGGGTTGACCTTCCATGTCCACCCTTTGAAATTGATAACCATGGTTCTCTGGAGCGGGGGACAATTTCAAATTCACCTTCGCTCCAGTATGCAAGCCTACGCCTTGAAGTTCTATGGCTTGGGCCAATGTTCTTTGTTTAACTGACATAGAGCAAAAATAAAGCAAATCAATGGCGGTTTGGCCATTTGTACAATTAGTTTCTACGGGCAATTGTTAATCCATCCCGGATGGGTAAAATGATGGTTTGCCAAGAAGCTGACGAGGCCAAATAGTCATTCAATTCTTGAAGAACCTGAGTATCTATATCTCCAGGCATCGCAGGCGACAAAACCTTACCGCTCCACAATACATTGTCCACCAAAACCCAAGCCCCCTTGGGCAATTTGGTTTCTAAATGGCGCAAATAATTCATGTAATTGACCTTGTCGGCATCCACAAAAACCAAATCCACCTTGGAAATATCCATTTGTTCCAATAGTTCCAATGCTGGCCCATATTTCACATCAAGGCGAGGATCATTGAGATATTTCTCATGCATCCATTTCAACTCCGTATTCAACTCCATCGTAACCATTCTCCCCTGCTCGGAAAGTCCTTCCAATAAACAAATGGCGCTGTAGCCGGTATAGGTACCCAATTCCAAAATCAAATTGGGACCAATCATTTGGGATATCGCGGATAATAGCCTTCCTTGGTAAGCACCGCTGCACATGCGGGGATTGATCAATTTCTGCCACGTTTCCCTCTCCAGATGATTCAAGACATCGGGAACAGGGGACATCTTCATGGACACATATTCTTCTGTTGTCATTTTTTACAATCCTCCTTTTCCTTGATACAATTTGACAGGGCCGTCTAACTTTAGTTTAATGACCGGTATGGGTTGATTGCTCACCTGTCGTTTCCGTTTCCAATTTAAAAAGATCAACCCCGGTTTTTGACTCCAAGATATTTTCCCCACAACTTTTGCATCAACATCGGTTCCATCAAAAAGAAATGATGCTTCTACAACCTTATTCATTAATCCCTTGACCTGCAATGGACCGGATTCATTGCCATTCAAAAAAAGATATATGCAGGTTGAATCTTTGGAATAAGTTGATCCACCATAATAATGTCCCAATGGCAATCCTGCCACTGTTCCAAACACCGCCTCCCCATTCTTTCTGTTCCAATCTCCGAGAAACTCTAAAATTTCTACTTGCTCTATTGGGATTTCTCCGTTTTCTTTTGGTCCAATGTCCAAAAGCAAGTTCCCTCCATTGCAAACCACATCCGTGTATATCGCTAAAATCTCTTGAGGTGTCTTCCAATTGTGGTCATTGTGCTGATATCCCCAATTGTTATTGGTGGTCAAACACAACTCCCAATATTTCTCATCGGGGCGTTGAATGGGGAAATTCTGCTCAGGCGTATCATAGTCTCCCTCGCCATTGAGTCGTGCGTTGATGATCACATTGGATCGATGTCCTCTGAGCATTTTTCCGATTTCAGGTGCTCTCCATTCTTCGGCAGTATGCTCCCAACCTCCATCAAACCACCACAAATCTGGATCTTGCTGAAGCATCAATTCCTTGAGCTGAACGGTATTGAATTGAACAAATTTCTCCCAACGTTCGGGGTTGTCTTTTATGACATAACGATTGCTATCCTTTGTAAAGCCAGTGTAGTCAGGATGCGACCAATCCAAAATCGAATAATACACCCCCAATTTCATTCCCGACTTCTTGACAGCTTGGGCAAAGGGTGTAAACACATCTTTGGCCGCAGGAGCATGCTTGGGTATGGACCAATGGTTGGCCTCAGTATTCCATAATGCCACACCATCGTGGTGCTTGGAGGTCAGCACTGTATAGCGCGCCCCACTGCGTTGAATCAATTCAACCCATTTTTCAGGATCATACTGTGAAGCGGTAAACCCCTTCACTTGGGACATATATTGATCATGCGTTATCTTCTTGTTGTAAAACGCCCACGACTCATCCGTGCCATTGACGGCATAAATTCCCCAATGAATGAATATGCCCAACTTGGCATCCGCAAACCACTGCATTTTGTCCTCTTGTGCATTCATTGTTAGGATTGCATAGAAAGACACCAAAAAAATTCCTGCGCATTTCTTCATCTTGCTAAGGTAAACTTTTACCTTAAATTGCAGACATGCAAACAAAAGTGTTTCAGCTTCTTTTGGGTCCGCTTCTATTTGTTATCATTTATTTTGCCTTGCCCAAAACTTTCACCTTTGACATGCACATTAGCGCAGGATTGGTGGCTTGGATGTTGGCCTGGTGGCTCACAGAAATTGTCCCGATGGCCATCACCTCACTTTTGCCCATTTTGGTATTTAGTGCAACCAAAACACTTTCATTGGATGACTGTTACAAAGGATACAGCGACCGTTTTGTTTTTCTTTTCCTAGGAGGCTTTCTCCTTTCATTGGCATTTGAAAAATGTGGACTACATAAAATGTTGGCCAACAAGATTCTTCACCGAAGCGGCAACTCCAATCGTTCGGTACTCTTTGGTTTTATGCTCACCACCTATTTGATCAGCATGTGGATCAGCAATACGGCCACAGCGATGATGATGATGCCCCTTGCGGCCGGTGTAATTCATCTTTTCCCACAGGACAAACATTTTCACAGAAACCTGGTTCTGGGCATCGCTTACAGCGCGAGCATCGGAGGGATGGCCACCTTGATGGGGTCTCCTCCTAACGCTGCAGCCGCTGGAATTTTGGCCAGTAGTTTTGGTACTGAAGTTAGTTTTTTTACTTGGATGAAATGGGGACTGCCTTTTTCATTGGCGCTTTTAATTGTGGGCTATTATATTTTATCTCGACCCATGGTGAAAACCTATCGTTCTCACGCCTCGATCGAGCATGAGTTGCATTTGACCCAAGAAAAAACCACATCCAACCAGAAAAGAACTCTACTCATTTTCATCGGGGTTTGCACCTGTTGGATCTTGCAATCTTGGCTCTCAGCATTCTTAGGAGTATGGTTCAATGACACTGCTATTGCGCTGATTTTTGCCAGTTTGCTTTTTGTATCATTCAACAAAAGCGCTTTGCTGGATTGGGAAGACACCTCAAAACTCCCTTGGGGAATTTTGCTCATGTTTGGAGGAGGCTTAACCATGGCCAATGGTCTAAAGGAAGCGGGCTGGATGCATTGGTTGGGGCACTTTTTTTCCGAATGGGAGCATGGACAATGGTCTTTGTTGGTGGTCATCATCGCCATCAGTATCTTGCTCACCGCGCTAATGAGTAATTTGGCCATGGTGGCTGTGTTCATTCCTATTGTAGCGCAGATTGCATCAGAAATTGGTTACCCCGTTCTGTCCATTGCCATACCCGTTGCATTGGCCTCGAGCTGTGATTTTATGTTTCCCATGAGCACTCCTCCCAATGCCATCGCCTACTCATCAGGACATGTCAATGCATCACAAATGTTCAAAACCGGGGTGTGGTTCAATTTGATATCTTTCCTGCTACTCGTTCTATGGATGAGCTGGATGCACTAGCGCTTGACAGCGTATACCACCTTTTTGGTCTCAAAAAACGAATCAATAAAATCATTTGAGATTTTGTGCTCCTCGACAATATATTGGCTTCTCACCTGAGCAATTTCTTCTTTTAAATCGCCACCTTTCAAACAGATTAAACCGTTCGGTAATGCGTTTCGTTGCTCTCCAGAATACTTGCCTCTTGTCCATTGCAACAACTCGGAAAGAGGAGCAACGGCTCTGCTGACCACAAAATCAAACTGTCCTTTCACTTCTTCAACTCGCGCATGTTGGGTTGTAATATTGTTCAACTCCAACGATTCCTTGACCCCTTCTACCACCTTGATCTTTTTCCCGATGGAATCCACCAAATGAAAATGGACATCCGGAAAAAATATGGCCAAAGGAACTCCAGGAAATCCTCCACCAGTGCCCAAATCAAGGACTCTGCTACCTGGCTGAAAACGGATATATTTGGTTATGGCCAGACTGTGTAAAACATGATGAACCATAAAAGAATCCATGTCCTTTCGGGAGACCACATTGATTTTTTGATTCCAGTCTTCGTATAAATCTTGCAAGGCGATGAGTTTTTGCAGTTTCACCGCATCCATCTCAGGCCAATATTTCAAAAACAAATCACGGCTCATCTTTTCATGATTTCATGAAGTAAATCACGGGCTCTGAACAATTGTGCTTTCACCGTTCCCAATGGCAAATCCATTTCCTCTGCAATTTCTTCGTACGATTTTTCTTCAAAATAACGCAGCTCGATCATTCGCTTGTAACGGGGTTTTAATTGATCCACCACGCCTCTGATTTGTCGAATCAGCTCGTCTTTTTGCATGCGTTCCGCTGGATTCAATTCCAAATCTTTCACTGGCAATTCATAAGATTCGCCATCATCACCTCTTGACACTTGATGAATACTTATTGCCTTAATCCGCTTTTTCCGCAGAAAATCGATACAGTGATTGGAAGCTATTTTGAACAACCAAGTAGAAAAAGCAAATTGAGGTGTATAGGCGTCGAGCTTTGCAAATGCCTTGCTGAATGCTTCAATCGTTAAGTCTTCTGCATCCTCCGGATTTTGCACCATTTTGAAAACGGTGTAGTACAATGAATCTTTATACCGCGACATCAGAAAAGAGAAGGCCTGTTGGTCATTGGCCTTGGCTTTTTGAACCCAATGAAAATCTTCTTGGGCTTTAGATGATAAATGCGCGATCAATTCCATTTCTGTGGTTTGCGAATAAGATTACTGAAATAGAACCACACGTGCAGTACTTGCAATTGAAACTCAATGATGGGCGATAAAAATGCAATGTCAATGGGTTGTTGCGTGTATTTGAGGAATCGATATGTTCCGATGACCATCCAAATCCAGCGGAGCAAAATGAGAACAAGAATGGGATACATGGTTGGTTGCAAAACCACGGTCACAAGACTCATAATGTACAATAAGAACCAAGACAAAGGAAGCATTAACAATCTCCTTTTATCTGCTGATTTATACATGGGAGACGTAGTAAAGTGCCTTCTCTTTTGAATTTTCCAGTCCTTAAAATTTCTCTTCGGTTCAGAAACGGTCTGAGCATCTTTGGAAAAAATGACTCCCGTGTTTTGCTTGTTGGCAATTTGATTCACCAACAAATCATCGTCACCGGAAAGAATGGAATAATTCGACTTGAAACCACCTACCTTAAAGAAAAGCTCTGCGTAATAAGACAAATTTCGACCAACCCCCATGTAAGGCTTTCCGGCCTTGGCCATCCCCAAATAGGACATGGCCACCATGGTGTTGTCTAACCTTACCAATTTATTGAACCATCCTTTGTATTTGATAAAAGGAGAATATCCCAAAACCACTCTTTGTTCATTCTTGTAGGCCGAAGCCATCTCACTGATCCATTGATTGGTTCGGGGATAGCAATCCGCATCTGTCAACAACACGATATCATGCTTGGCTGCTTTTATTCCCAGGGTCAACGCAAATTTCTTTCCCTGCATGTTCTGCTTCTCTTCATCGATATGAATGACATGCATATTGGGATAGTTGATGGACAAGGCTTTGAGGATATCCGCTGTATCATCATAACTTGAATCATTCACTACAATCAATTCAAAATGGGGATAATCCTGCTCCATGATTTTGGGAACATTCATCATGAGGTTCTTCTCCTCATTTCTGGCACAAACAATCACACTGACACCTGGCTGTTTGATGGCGCGCTCATCACTGCGTTTGGCGACCAAAGGAAAAAAATAAGTCATCCAATAGTACAACTGAATGATCCACATCAAAAGCACCAACGCCCCCATGATCCATATCCACAAAGGCATCTGATAAAACGATTCTGATAACCAATCCCAACTCATCACTGCAAAAGTAACTTTATTCAAAGAATTTCAATAAAAAAGCCCCTACACTGAGGGGCTTTTTATTCACAATGTTGTTCTTGTTTACTTTTTCACCACCCAACGCAAATGGCTGATGGTACTGCCTGATTGAACTGCAATCATGTACACGCCTTCGGTAAACTCACCTTGCAATTCCATTTGCGGCGTGTTGCTGATCAACCATTGTTGGTGCACCAACTCACCCAATGCATTGTAGACACTGACTTTTGCATCTTGCGGCAAACCTGCACCAAACATCAAAGTAGAACGTCCATTTGATGGATTGGGATACAACTGAATGGATGAATTCTTGATTTCATCCAATTGAGTTGACGCACCACTGCAATCCTGATTGGTCACTTCAATGTTGTCCAAATAGATGTTGTTACCATAGCCATCGTACCCTTTGAATTTCACGTAAAGAGTAGCGAAAGCCAATCCGTTTAAGTCAACACACTCTTGTCTGAAATCTGAAGCAACTGGAGCTGTATAATCCGCTGTATTTGCGGCAATGGTAGCCAAATCAGGACCACCCTTGCGGTAAACTTCGGTCCAAGTATTTTGACAATCTGTAGAAATCATGACCACCAAAGAATCATCATAGGTGTTGTCATATTGACAATGTGCAACCTGAAACTTCAATGAAGCAGCATTTGAAGGAACAGAAAAAGTAGGGAGTGTAAACTCATCCACTTCCCCTTCAGCGTTGTAATTATAGCAATCGTATTTCAACAATCCATTTCCGGCTACTGTAGTTTGCGCCCATGTCGTGGCATTGTCTGGATTGGATAACTGCCAATTGGCGTATGGGAATCCCGTTGCATCCAAAGCATTGGCATAAGGAAGCGCTGTTGCTGAAGAATTATCAATGAGGTTAACACTGGCAGAGCCAGCATTGTTGCCTCCATTTTCGTCCGTACCATTGTTGGGATTGGTCACCGTTACCGTGATGGCATTGGCACCAGAAACCAAAGTGATCGCAGGCAAAGTAACCGTTGCAGTTGCACCTTGAGCCAAATTCCCACTCCAGTTGTAATTGGAAGCTGCTCCACCATTGACTTGATATTGAATCACACAAGAAGTAAGATTCTGTAAACCATTATTGATTAAGGTGACATTTGGGGTAACAGAATTGTTACAAGTTACTGCAGGAACATTGGCAATTCCGCTGACGGCTGCATCCAAATTCGCTTGTACAAATCCCTCAGGATATCCATCCATCACCAAAATCCCTGTGTTTCCTGGATCCAACCATTCTTTAAGACGAGTAGCCGTTGTTGTACCTGTATCCCATGACACACCAAAGCGACCATAAGAATCCCCTTGTCCATTCTCCACACTACCGCTGCAAGCAGAGTTTCCACCAAATAACTGACCAATCACTCTGTGGTTTTGATCAAACAAAGGAGAACCTGAAGAACCTGGCTCTGTAATGCCATCGTCCCACTGCGCAACATCCCAGGTCTGCGCACCACCCCATGTACCTTGCGTTACAGGATCATTCTCAAAAGAAATTTTCTTGATATCGCCACTAGGATGATGAATACCGACTACCGAGGACACGGTATTGGCATCTGAAGCATCCCAACCTGCATATTGAACATTGTAACTAGCAGGAGGTGTTGAATTCAACTCTACGAGACAGAAATCACTTCCCGCATTTTTAGCACGTAGAACACAACCTGATATCGTTTGATTGGTTGGGCCTGTGGTTCCATTACAACCGTTTGATTCATGATTGAAAACAAATACCCAACTGGTGGTGGTTGCTCCGTAGCAGTGATTCGCTGTTAAGAAATAAGGCGTTCCATCGTTGGCTGTGTTGTTCACCAAAGTACCGGTACAAGCAGCAAATCCGCCATCCAAAATCAAGGCAACAGCCTTCTTTTCTACCTGCCAATCTGCTCCAACAGGACAATTGATGTTGTTGTTGCACGCACCACTGGTCCCATAAGGACCTCGATCCATCAAGTCATCGGACAAATGATTGCTCAAAACAGAGCGATAACCATGAACGATGGTTCCCAAATGCAAATCCACATCGTGCATTCTGGAAATGGGTACAGTTAATTCAATCACCGCCTCATCGTCGTGAATCAATGTTGTTCCCAAAACATTGGCCTCTGAATTATTACGCTCATTGATTTTGCCAATGAATTCATCTCTGGATCCTGCCCAGATAAACATTTCCGCCCCCTTCACCAAATGAAAGACATCAAAAATAAAATTGATGGACTTGGCTCCAGTGCATCGTACTCCCAAAAACCAAGAGGCTTTGTCATTGGCTTCATCAAAAATCCAAGTACCGCTATTTTGTAAATCGTAATTCACCGCATGTTCAACGCCAAAACGATAAGCTGCGGATTTGTCTAAATCTGTCACAGCATCCTCTGCTTGAATAGCAGCCATGTCTGGTGAGGCGGTTTCAACAAAGGGAATAAAGGATGGCACGGCTTTAATGGACCATCTCTGGGGCTCACCGCCAAATGTTACTTGCGCATTTAGGGCCTTTCCGCCAAATATGCTGCAAACCAAAAACAAAAGGATAAAGTTCTTATTCATAGAAAAAATTTGATGCAATATAAAAAACGAACGCATTGCTCATTTTTTTTTAACGAAATAGCTGATAAATCTCAGGGAAAAAAGGTTGTATCGCCGATACAACCTTTTAATATTTCGAGAAATCGTGTTTAATTCTTAACGAAGCGTTGCGTTAGTATGGCCTCATTGTTTTTTATCTCTAACAGATACACTCCTGAGGCAAGCCCTTGAATATCCAAACTCTGATTCCATTGATTCGCATTCAATCGACCTTGTTCCAACAATTTTCCGTCTACTGAACGGATGGTGTATTGTAAGTTAATCGAATCAAAATGCTCCAAGTTGATATTCAAAACAGTTGTGGCAGGATTGGGGTACAATTTCACATTCGCTTCAAGCAAATTCATTCCGGGATTCTCACCTTGAGGGTTGTTATCGTTGTACATGCAAGATCCATCATCTTCTGTGGCATCTGCACTATAATTTAAAGCCGTTGAATCCATACATCCCATGATAGTACTATCACAATTGGACAAAATGCCATACATACCTACTTGCTCACTTCCCCAATTCAGACCACCATAATATGCTCCATACCCCAAACTATTGGATATAGAGACATAGCCTCCATTCCAACCATCTCCCCAGCTGTCTTGCATCTCAACGGCATAACAATCTGGTGAAAAACAAGCGTAGGCAATTGAAGTCGAATTGTTCACTTGACCTTCAAAATTAAAGACCACATCTCCGTTTGAATTGACAATAGTGTAAGACATCTCATCTGCCCAATTACCGGTGGTTGTAGCGATATAAGACCAACCATATTCACAATCCTGACTGTACACACATGAGCTATCCGCTGAGGTTGCTGCAGGATTATAATTCATGGCATTCACATCCATACAACCTTCAATGGTCAAAGCACACCCTGTTGTATTGATGGACAACATCATCTCTCCCGCAGAACCTGAAGACAAATAAGGAGACGCCATCGCACTGTCGCCAGCATTCAAGTAAATATTCAAAGCGTTATTCTCCCAACCGTCACCAAAGTTGTCATTCATCGAAAGATAGAAACAACCATCGTTCACACAAGCATAAGAGTCCGCTAACCCGCTAGAATAAGCCATGTAGTTGCCATTTTCGTCATAGATCGAAACAGAACATTCATTGGCGAAAACACCCTGAGTCCAATCAAAAAACAACATGTTCATGCTGCCACAAGCACCTGCAGTGATGCATGATCCATCCTCATAGCTAGCAGCTGGATTGTAATTCAAAGCATTCATTTGCATGCACCCAAAAATGGGATAAACACAACTTCCATCATTGACTTCCGCATTGCTGTTGTAATTGGTAGCGCTGGCATCGGTACAACCGTAGACAATCACATCACCGCAAGATCCATCAACACTAAAAACACCCTCCTCAGAAATTAAAGTAGCATCCAAACTTTCATGTATAATTTGAGCACCCCCTACATTGATCCAAAAATATCCATTGCTCCAACCCAAGTTGCCCGCGTTATTGGTCATCACTGCGGTGTAGCACATATTGGGATTCAAACAAAGATCGGTATTAAAAATGGCTACATTACCCAAAGTCGGATTGGTAAAAATGACAACGCCATTGGAATCGATGATGGACAATCCCACTTCACTTCCATTGCCAAAGGTGCAGATGTACAAATGGGCATTCACCCCGTTGTTGCAATACACACAACTGCTGTCTAACACACCTGCGTTGGTATTAAAATTGATGGCTGTTGGATCAGTACAACCGCCATACAAACAACTTCCATCGCTGATGTCTGCGCTGGGATTGAAATTGGCTGCATTGGGATCCATACAACCGTAATCGATAACTGGAGCAGCACAATCCACTGTATTGATCGCAAAGACCGTCATCAAATCAGCACCAGAAGTCAACGTTCCTGAGAAAAACAAGGTAGAATCTCCCGTGACCGAGATGCTTCCACCATTCCACCCATCTCCAAAGCTATCGTGCAAATGCAATGTGTAGCAACCATCAGGAACACATACCCCGGCTGCGTAGGCGGCATTGTTTAAATAAGCAGCGCTCTGCAAATACACTTGACCATTGCCATCTACGATGGTCCAAGACATTTCGTTACCAAAAATCGCGGTTTGAACATTGACCTGAACATAGTTCCAACCTTGCTGGCAAGGAGACTGTGCTGAAGTGAACAAGCTCGCAATCGTAGCGCTCAACAACAGCATGAACACCAATACATTTTTTTTCATAGGTTTGATTTCGATGAGTCGAAACTAAATGAAAAAAATCAATGCGTTGGAATAAAAATCGGATTTAACATTTTAGGGTCCAACCATGTCATCACCCCACTGCCCATTAATCGATAGTCATGATCATTCAATTTGGAATAAAAGGCAACAAACTGACCTTCGGCAATGGCTCGTTGTGGTGCATCGAAACAAAAAATGACTCCCCAATCGGAAACCCACAAGGTGGCCATTTCCAAGGGCTGACGATACCGCACCTGCGCCCAAACCCGCTGACCAGAGAACAATCGGTCATTGTTGATGAGCTGCAAATCCTTTTTCTGAACCAAAACACAAGGATTGTATAACGCCATGTGGTGCTCTCCTTGTCCCACATACAAGGTGTTGGTCGTGGTGTTCGTATGCAGAATAAACAATGGCTGTGCGAATCCCCCTATGCTCAAGCCCTTTCGCTGTCCAACGGTATAATAATGCGCCCCTTGGTGTTTGCCAATCCACCTGCCCTTTAACTTACTCCAATCCTTGGATAGCACACTGTTCAACATGGCGTTCCAGTCCCCTGAGACCACATGTCCTTGGTGTTGCCATTGATGATAGTCTTCCTCTTCTATTAAGATGACGTTCCCTTCCTTGGGTTTCAGTTGTTGCTGTAAAAAATCTGGCAGTCTCACTTTCCCTACAAAGCACAAACCTTGGGAATCCTTCTTTGCAGCAGTTGGCAGATGGATCTCAGCGGCAATGGAACGTACCTCCGCTTTCTCCAAATGTCCGATAGGAAAGAGCGCTTTGGCCAATTGCGCTTGTGAAATCTGCGATAAAAAATAACTTTGATCCTTGTTGGCATCTAAGCCATTTAACAATTCAAATTGTTGCGAAGATGGATTCCATTGCTTTCGGCAATAATGTCCGGTGGCAACAAAATCGGCTCCCAATTGCTCTGCTGCTTTTAAGAAGACATCAAACTTAATCTCCCTATTGCAAAGAATATCGGGATTGGGAGTTCTACCCGCAGCATATTCTTGAAACATGTAATCCACGATGCGCTCTTTATATGCCGCACTCAAATCCAGGACTTGAAAGGGAATACCCAAGTGTTGCGCCACCAGCATCGCATCATTGCTGTCATCAATCCAAGGACACTCATTGTTGATGACAACAGACTCATCATGCCAATTCCGCATAAAAATCCCAATCACCTCATAACCCGCTTGCAATAGCAAATGGGCCGCGACACTGGAATCTACCCCTCCGGACAAACCAACTACAACACGCTTATTTGACATCGCACAAAAATAACAGATAAATTTCATTGGATTAAGGCAACCATGCATAAGATTTTCGTCACTACCTTAGTGAAGTGCAGGAAAACAGTTTCATTTTGGATTTAGTCTCGGGAAGTATCCGAGGAGATATTCGCTCTCAAGAGCTGATATACAAAATGTTTGCTGGTAAAATGAAAGTAGTTTGCGTACGTTATTTGAAATCAAGAGAAGACGCTGAAGATATTTTGCAAGAAGGGTTTATTAAAATTTTCAATATCCTTCCTCAGTATTCCGGAACGGGATCGTTTGAGGGTTGGATGCGACGCATTTTTGTCAACCTGTGCATCGATGTGATTAGAAAACACAAGAAGACTTCGTTCATATCAGACGATAAAATGGAAATTGCAGACCCGGACAACGATGCTGCAGATGCCAACGAAGCAATGCCGGACTTTACCCCCGATGATGTGCTCAAAGCCATGGAAACACTATCCCCTGTTTACAGGACGGTTTTCAACCTCATTGCTTTTGAAGATTACTCCCATCAAGAGGTGGCTGATAAATTAGGCATTTCAATCGGCACCAGTAAAAGCAATTACTTCAAAGCGAAGAAAAACATTCAGCGAATCTTGATCAATCAGAACACCAAAGTAAAATGAGCGAAAAGCAGTTTGAAGACCAGTTAAAAAAGAAATTTGAAGATTACGAAATACCCGTAACGCCAAACCTTTGGGCCAATGTATCTAAAGGATTGGGCGGAAAGTCCGTGATCATTTCCGCGTCGTACAAATGGTTAATCGCGGGGATGATCGTAGGCGGAGGCGCCATTGGGGCGTACTTTACGCTTGGATCCGATGCCAGAACAAAGGATTCCCTCATTCAGACCAACTCTTCATCTCATTTAGATAGCAATGCCACAG
>JBDKGG010000065.1:0-17328 GCA_039798325.1 Bacteroidota bacterium | reverse complement strand
TTGCTTTTCTCCATGTGGACAGATGCACCCATGAATTTGGACGGTGTAGTTGTGTCAAAAGACAAATGGATAGAAAGGCGATTGGTGGAAAGAAATGGTTGGATGTTTGAGAAGATTTGGTTTTGGGCAGAATCTGTTCAAGATGTATCTTCCTCCAATCCATTCAAATCATCGCCTAAGAGAGAATTGCAAACGGTTTACACCGTCTCCGATGCAAACTCAGGATCAATACTGCTGTGTGTTCCGGGGGAGCGATATTTAGACCTGAAGGACGCAACATTCAGACACCCAGAAATCAGGGATGTCAACTTTGATGGATGGCCTGATTTGATCATTCCGAAGCGTCCAGATGCTCAACAAGGAAGCGATTATTTTGCTTTCAATAAAGAGAAAGGTAAATTCATGAAATTGGCCATCTCCAATTTGGGTGACCTTCAAATTGATTATGTGAATCAAGAGATTTCTGGTAATTACTTCGAATATGGATTCCCAGCAACAGCTCCTGTCGCACGCGTGGATGTTTTGTTAAAAGGACCCAATTGGAAGTCGAGCAAGTTAACTCGTCAGGATTTGGTTGCTCCAGTTCATCCTGTCAAACCGCGAAAGAAGCAGCCTGATTTTCGATTCGACAAGGAGGACCTTATCATTGAATTGTGGACGACTGATGCATCGGATCAAGTCATTTTAGATGCTGCGATGGGTGGGTATGCTCAAAAATTGCGGATCTTACAAAAGCAGGGTGGAGCCTTGGTTTATGAGCACTTTATTCAAGGAAATGTCATACAGGAGACGGGAATGCACCGTGATTTTTTGTTGGTCAGAGATTTTAATTTGGATGGAATAGACGATGTTTATTTTCCCCGATTGAATCCCCATGAAAAGGACCGTTTTGCATTGTCAGATTGGGGAAGCGATGGTTTGCATTATTATACAACGGTCGATTTTTCTTATGAACGAATGATTAGAAAATTTCAACCCAAATGTCCCTTGCTGGGATGGTTGGAATGGGAGGATTATAACCTGGATGGCCATCAAGATTTTCGGCTACTGGGTCCAAATGACCGTTGGAATTATTTCACCTGGGATAAGGCATCCGAGCTTTTCGAAGCCAATCCAATATTGAACAATATGGATTATGGTGTGGTTCTTTCTTCCATGGATAAGGCCTTGTATTGGAAGTCTTCAGATCAGGACCTAGGATCAAAGTTGAACTTGGTGACCTATTGCGCAATAAATGGTCAAATCACGCCCGATAGAACCTGGATGACCAATGTGAAGTCAGGCAATACATTCGATTGCATGGATTGGTCTCAAGGAAAATGGGTCATGAGTGGAAAAAAATACCACTAATCTTTATTTTCCAATGTCGGTTTGCGCTTGAATCGTCCCAACACCTCGACATGAGATGTGTGTGGAAACTGGTCAATCAAACTCCATTTCTCCAGTTGGTAGCCATTGACTTCCAATGTTTCTGTATCACGAGCGAATGTAGCTGGATTGCACGAAATGTAAACAATGTAGTTGGCATTTAAGTCAATGACCTTTCTCAAAGTTTTTGGAGCAATTCCTGCACGTGGTGGATCCATCATCAATACTTGCAATTGATTTTGGTATTGTGGCTGTTCCAACAAAAACTTGCCCACATCTGTTGCAAAGAAGGTAATGTTTTCTATGTTGTTGCGGGCAGCATTTTCTTTCGCATTTTCAATGGCTTTGGGCTCAATGTCCACGCCGATTACTTCATTGAATCCCGCTTTTTTGAGCAGTTGAGAAATGGTGCCCGTTCCACAAAACAAATCCAAAATGGTTCCTGATTGTCCTACTTCTTGAACATATTCAATGGCCTTGCTGTATAACCTTTCTGCGCTTTTTGGATTGGTTTGAAAAAAGCTTTTCATGCTGATTTCAAATTGTAATCCCAAGATATCTTCGGTGATTTTATCGTTTCCAAAAAGTAAGCGATGTTCTCCATTCAATGGATCTACACGGTCTCCCGTGTCATTGTTGATGGTGTGTATGACGCCGGCCAATCTTTCTCCAAGTATACCTTGCAAAAGTTCTACCCATCCCTTTGCATCAAATTTCTCTATTCCCTCATCTGTTGTCACCAAGTTCAACAATATTTGATCTTGAAGATAACTTTTTCGCGCCACCAGGTACCTGTAAAAACCATGCCTTTGCGGTGGATGCCATGCAGGAAGTTGACTTTTAATGCACCATTCTTCGATCTTGTGCAATTGACCTTCTAACGTTGCGTCAAGCAATCCAGAGTCTTTTTGAAGGGATTCAACAATCCACCATGTTCCTTTTTTCTTGAACCCCAGAGCAAAGTCGTCCGTAGTTTCATTCTTCTCTTTGTCCCAACGAATAACAGAGAAGCTATACTCCATCTTGTTCCGATAGTGCCAAAGAGAAGGAGATGCCAAATAGGTGTCAAAGCGAGGTCCAGCATCAATTTTTCCGATACGGTTCAACAACTGCAATACTTCATTTTGCTTGAATTGCTGTTGTGATGCATAGGGTAGTGTGGCATACGGGGCACCGGGTATGGCTTGATAGGGGATGTCAATCTCAATGGGCGCTTTTTGAACCAACGCAATGTCCCTGGCTTCGATGTGGCGACGGTCAATTTTGGTGATTTGCACCATTCGGCTTTGTCCCGTAATGGCATTCTCAATGAATAGAGGGACCTTGCCATCAGGCAGTTCAACCCATACAATGCCATTGCCACCAAAGGCCATGTCATCAATCTCGACTTCCAGTACATCTCCTTTTTTAAACGGGAGCAACTTGGGGTTGATTTTTTTACCCATGGCTTTTTCTTCTTTGTTGTGATGCTTCATATATCAGCATGCCTGCAGCAACGGAAACGTTGAGCGAGGTCGTTTTTCCAATCATGGGAATATTGACCAAATCATCAACGGATTTCAAAGCTGCTCTGGAGAGCCCTTTTTCTTCGTTCCCCATGACGATGCAAACAGGAAGCGTCATGTCACAATTTTCGGGAAATACATTTCCCTTTTCTGTCGCAGCAATGCATTTTACTCCCATGCTCTGCAAAATGTGGATGGCGTCAGCAGCCATTTTGGTTTTGCAAACGGGAATGTACATCAGTGCTCCTGCGCTTGTTTTTACTGCATCTTCATTGATGGGGGCGCTGCCTGTTTCTGTTAAGATAATGGCATGTGCCCCCATGCACTCAGCACTTCTGGCAATGGCACCCACATTCCTCACATCCGTCAAAGCATCCAGTAATAACAATAGAGGCGTTTCCCCGTTTTCAAAAACTTGACTGACGATTTCTTCCAAATGGCCAAAAGTTACAGGTGACAAAAAACCAATGATTCCTTGGTGATTTTTGGTGGAGATGCGTTGCAATTTTTCAATGGGTACATACTGATAAGGAATGTTGTTTTCCTGGATGATGGCCATGGTTTTCTGAAACAATTCTCCTTTGAGACCTCTCTGAATCAAAACTTTTTCTACTTGTTTTCCTGAGCCAATGGCCGCCTCTATGGCATGGAAGCCAATGATGAGTGCATTGTTATTTTTAGGTGCGTGGTGCTTCATTTGAATATTCTGCCTTGTCGCCATTGAGAAACTTGAAATTCCCAGTGCGGTCTATATTGTTCGTTTCTTTTTAATATGAAAATCTCTCCCCACAAGGGGTGTTTTTTTGATTCAAAAGCAAATTGAAGTTGTCCCGTTTCTAGCGTATAAGACCAAATCTCCAAGTTGTTTTCAATGTCAATTTTTTCGGGGTGTCCAAAAATAAGGTAAATCATGCCCCGATCTGTTTTCCAGCCTTCCGCATAGCTGGTGAAGTGGTGGTTCGCATCCCATACCCTTTGGTAATAGGTTTTGATCAACGCACGAGCCTTTTCTTTTCCTCCTGCCGACTGGATCCAAAATTTCTCCATCGCGTTTTCCGGTCCATCGGTTGACTTTTGGATTTTCTCATACTCTTCCTTGGAGCACAGATAGCGCATTGGACCTGCAAGTTCGGATGTGGTAACAAACTCTGGAAATGCTGGATGCAAAGTTTTATCAAACGCATGCACCATATCGATGGATGAAACGCCGTTGTCTAGATAATAGATGTATGCGCCGGGTTGCGCAATGGCACTGTCCTTTTCAAAGGTTTCAAAAGTTTCTGGAACAAAAGGAGGATTGTTGGAAAAAGGAGGTGATGGCAATTTATCACTCAATGGTGCAAATACAGTTCTTCCGTTTCCTGATTTGATGATTTTTTCTCCCGCAGCAATGGTCTTGGTATCGATGAAATCAGGAGTAATCCATCCGTTTTTTTCCAATGGCCAATTCAAATAGTATTGATCCGCCATTCCATTTGGGCCAAATTTTAGAACAATGTCCTGCAGGATTTTTGCCTTGGCTGGAATTTTTAAATAACCAATCCATTGTCCTTTGGCAGCAGCTGGAATCGGTAATATTTCGAAACGCTGATGATAGAGCATCATGCTGTCTTTTTCCATCACATGCGCGTTGATGTCTAAGAATGAAGGGAAGTCGGCTTCAAATGTTTTGGAAAGTATGGTTATGGCTATGGTTGTACCGCTTGAATCTCTTTGCTCAATGGCAAATGAGGGGTGTATTTGACGCTGATGCCAATTGTATCTTTTGGGACTGTTTTTATCTACAGAAGCAACAGGTTGAACGGTCTGGCAACTTAGGCCAATCAGCCAGTTGACGACAACAATCAAAAATGTGGTTCGCTTGATGAACATTGCTTCAAAGGTACAACATGATTTTGGCTTAAAATCTCTGGTTAAATCCAATATGCAAAACACCTTGTCTTAAATCGAGACTTTGCTCCGGAAAAATTCCCCATCCATACGCCAAGGAAAAAGCCATTTCATTTCGAACAATCTTCGCCCCCAATCCGTAGGCATGATGCAATTGACGAAGCGCTATATAATTCTTGCAACCGGCATCCATGAACACGTACCCAAAAATGTTGGGCAGCTGATAGCCCATCTCACTTTGAAACCCGTTCCATTGTTGAACGAAAATGGATTCGGTGTTGAAACCTCGTATGCTGTTGGGACCGCCAATGCGAAGCCATTCAGATGCATCCAATGCTGCAGAGTAATATCCCAAACTATTCAATTTGAAGTGAATTCCCCAGCCCTTTTTGTGCCATTCTTTTTCCCAATGTCCCTCCCAACGGTAGAGTTGCTGTTTCAGAATGGTCAAGGAATCGGATGCCGTATTGCTGGCAATTCTGCGACCCAAGGCAAATTCCAGAATGAAGTTTTCTGTTTTATAGGTATTTACCCAAAGTTGGTGCTTGGTAAAAAGCGGATTATTGATTTGTAGGCTTTGGTTGTTTTTTAATTCAATTCCTGAGGACCATTTTTGCCGGTTGCCCAAATGAAGGATGACTTGCGATTTGAGGGTTGTTTGAAAGACCAAGTCTTGCTTGCGGTAAAAGTCAAAAGCGTTGCTCCAACCAAAAGGACGATGGAAAATGAACGGAATTTGCATGTTTAACTCCAGTCGCTGGGTGGCCAAATCCTGGCGCTGCCATCGAAAAAAAAAGGATTCTCCTTTTTTGAATAGGTTGGTCCAATTGATTTTCAAATCACCAACCAATACAGATTTTCCATTGCTTTGTTGAAGCCCCATTAACCCGTCAAAATATTGGTTGTTCAATGGCCGCATGGCTACTTTTAACTGAGCCAGACTGTCTTCAAAAAACAATTGAGCACTTTGAAATTGAATGCCATATTCCGCTCCATTGGGCAATTGCAAGGGAGAAGATAGAAGTTGACCTCGTCTCCAGTTCAAAACCAATGGGGCCAAAGAAGCGTCCATAATTTGCTCATCCCAACCCGTAACTTTCCCTTTGGTAATGCGCTTGTCCAAAACAAAGTGATAGGGGACAAACTCTTGAGTGCTGCTGGTTGCATGTAATTCCCATCGGGCCAGAGCATAGCCTTTTTGCCAATAAGGAATCAAATGCTCTTTTGTCCAAATCGACAATTCTTTTGGATCCTGCGCGATTTTAATGGTGTCTTCTCCCAACACCATGACAAATTTTTGCGGCAAGGTATCCGACTTGACCTGAGGCAAGTACGAGTCTGCCGCTTGTGAATAAAGGGGGATTATCGTTGAAAAAAAAATAAACAAGGCGGAGCGAACCACAAGCATTGGTTTATATTTGTCATCAAATTCAACGATCATGAACAAGAAATTATTATTCTGCTTGGTGATTTTATCATTGACTGCTGCTGCTTGTGTTGCCAAACATCCAAAATGCGCAGCATATGATAAAGCTGCTGTAAGCGCTCCTATCAAGTAATTGAAGGGTTGTTTACCCAAACGGTATCCACTTGAATGTCGGGATGTATGCTCTTAGCCACAGGGCATGTGTTCGCGGCATTTTTTATGATTGAAAATTCTCGGTCAGCCAATTGTTCCCAGTTTCCGTGCATCTCAATTTTAATCCCCACAATTCTCCGTGGTTCCGTGCCCATGGTTTTGGTAACGCGAGCAGAAACACCTTGAAGAAGGATGCTTTTTTCATCTGCCGCAATTCCCATAAGCGTCATCATGCACATGGCCAATGAAGTGCACGTCAAATCAGTAGGGGAGAATGCCTCTCCTTTTCCCCGATTGTCTGTTGGCGCATCGGATAGTATCGTGCTGTTGCTGCTAAGGTGAAGGCCTTCACAGCGCAATTCACCCAAATATTTTACTTCAATACTGTGCATTTTAATTCTCTTTGTTGAAAAACAAAGTTACGATGAACACGTATCTTTGTCAGGATGAAAAAAGCAGGTCTCTTCTTTTTATTGTCTTTTATGTTGGCATTGTCGATGTATGCCCAATTGACCAATGATGGGGTACCCCGAAATATTCTTCATGACAGAGAGCGAGCTTATGCCATCACCTTTCAGTCCAATGGCTGGGGGTTCGGTGGCGATGTTTACACCAAGGGAAAAGATGCCTACACCTTTTGGAAGTGGAGTGCAGATATGCAGTTTTATCGTCATGAAAAAGAAGTCAAATCGTATTTCCAAGACCCCCAAGCCCGGGCCTATTATTATGGTAAAATGAATAGCTTTTTTGTCTTGCGCTTGGGAGTTGGGCAGAACACGGAGTTTGCCGAAAAACTCAGAAAGAATGGTGTTCAAATAGATCGCCTCTGGCAGGTGGGGCCTTCCATTGGTTTCATCAAACCGGTTTACCTCCAAATTCTTTATGCTTCAACAGTATTGGGGCGTTATCAAGTAAGGTCAGAAAAGTTTAATCCCAATGAGCATTACACCGACAACATTTATGGCCGGTCTTCCAATCTTACCGGCTTGAACGAAACAAAAGTTCAGTTGGGATTGTTCTTTAAATTAGCGCTTCGTTTTGAATACAGCCCATCAGAGAATGGAATACGCGGTGTTGAAATTGGCGCTACTGCAGATGTTTATCCAAAAAGAATAGAAATCATGTCTCAAGAGATATTGAATCGATACAATGACCGGGCGAGGAATCATTTTATTTTCCCCGCCATTTATACCCGATTCTTTTTTGGTTCTAAATACAACAAGAAATGAGTGATTTGACGACAGGGCGCGTGCCAAAACCCAAATGGTTAAGGGTGAAACTGCCAACTGGTGAAAATTATAAAATGGTAAGAGGTTTGGTGACAGAGCACAAGCTGCATACCATTTGTGAAAGTGGCAATTGTCCCAATATGGGCGAGTGCTGGGGAGAGGGTACGGCTACTTTCATGATTTTGGGAAATATATGTACCCGGTCCTGCGGCTTCTGCGCTGTGGCAACCGGCCGACCTTTGAATGTCGATCCGCATGAGCCAGAGCATGTAGCTGAGTCCATTTTTTTGATGAAAGTAAAGCATGCCGTTATTACTTCAGTTGATCGGGACGATTTACCAGATGGTGGTGCGGACATTTGGGTCAGAACAGTTCAAGCCGTTCGTGCCAAAGCACCAGGTGTTACCATGGAGACCTTGATTCCTGATTTTGCGGGGAAATGGGAAAATCTTCAGCGCATCATTGATGTCGCTCCTGAAATTGTATCCCACAATTTGGAAACGGTCAGACGACTCACCAAACAAGTGAGAATTCAAGCCAAATATGATCGCAGTCTTGAAGTCTTAAGAAGATTGAAGCAAGGAGGAATGCGCACCAAGAGCGGTGTCATGCTGGGCTTGGGGGAATCACACCAAGAGGTCTTGGAAACCATGGAGGATTTACGTGCGGTCGGTTTGGATGTCATCACTTTGGGGCAATACCTCCAGCCAACGCCAAAACATTTGCCGGTGGCTGAATTTATTACGCCTGAGCGTTTTGCGGAGTATGAGTCCATTGGTAAGGAAATGGGATTCCGTCACGTAGAAAGCGGTCCATTGGTGCGTTCGTCCTATCACGCTGAGAAGCACATGTTGTAATGAAGGACAACAAGGTGATTAGGGTCGGTATCCATGGTTTTGGAAGAATTGGTAGAAGTGTATTCCGAGCAGCCAGGAATTATCCGGGAATTGAAATCGTTGCAGTAGCCGATTTGTTTGATGCGGCAACCATGTTTCATTTGCTCAAGTACGATAGCATTCATGGTTCATTTGGTCATGAATTGACGCAACAAAAGGACGGCTGGATCCTTGGAGAACAATACACCCATTATTTTCAAAAATCCAGCGGTGAGGTCCAATTGGATTGGTCGCAGTGGGGTGTAGATGTGGTCATCGAGTCGACGGGACTTTTCAAGTTTCATCATGAGCTGGAAAAGCACTTATCTCCCGGTGTTCGAAAGGTCCTTCTATCCGCTCCTTCAGAGGATGACAGGGTGCCCATGGTGGTCTTGGGAATCAATGATCACCAAATTCAGCAACAGGCAATGATCAGTTGTGCTTCTTGCACAACGAACAGCGCGGCTCACATGATTCAGTTGATCGATGAAATTTGTGGAATAGAGAGTTGTTCCATTACAACGGTTCACTCCTACACCGGTGATCAACGGCTGCATGATGCTCCGCACAAGGATTTGAGACGCGGACGTGCTGCCCTGCAAAGCATTGTTCCTACAACAACAGGAGCTGCCAAGGCATTGACCAAGATATTTCCTCATTTGGCGGATCAAATGGGCGGTTGTGGCATGCGTGTTCCTGTGCCAGATGGATCCTTGACAGACATTACGAGTATTGTGAAGAGTCCTTTGTCAACGGCACAAATCAATCAGCATTTTGCTGAAGCAAGCCAATCACGTTGGAAGAATTTGGTAGAATACACAGAGGATCCCATCGTGTCCAACGATGTGATTGGTAATCCCCATAGTTGTGTTTTTGATGCAGGTTTGACTTCTGTGATCGGAAATATGGTCAAGATTGTAGGTTGGTACGACAATGAGGTAGGCTATAGTCATCGCTTGTGCGATGTTGTTCTTAAATGCAAAGTAGATGAGCAAGTATAAACATATTTTTTTCGATTTAGACGGCACACTCTGGGACATTCACCGCAATGCTGAATTGACCTTGCGCCAAATGTTTGAGCAATTTTCCATTGACCCTGCGCTCTTTGAAGCTTTTAATAAAGCCTATTTGAAGCACAATGCGCGGGTTTGGGCCATGTATCGGGAAGGAACAATGACCAAGGAGGAACTGAGGACAGCTCGGTTTTCGCGGTCTTTTGATGACATCGGTTATGCTTATTCTGAAGATTGGATGGAGCAATTCGCTACCGCATTTGTCGATCAATGCCCCCGTCAACCGCATGTTATTCCCGGAGCTTTAGAGATTTTAGAATACTTGAAAGGCAATTACATCATGCACATCATTACCAATGGATTCAAGGAAATTCAAGGAATCAAAATGGATGGAAGCGGATTAACGCCATACTTTGTTCACAACATTAATAGTGAAGATGTCGGGGTGCGCAAGCCCAATCCTAAAATATTTGAATATGCATTTCACTTGGCGGGGACCCAGGCCAGCGAAAGCCTGATGATTGGTGATGATTGGGATGCTGATGTTCTGGGAGCCAAAGGAGTAGGGATGGATCAGGTTTTTTTGAAATTGGATGACCATCGACACAACGTTCATCCTACTTTTACCGTAACTCATTTATTGGAAATAAAAAACATATTGTAATATGACACAACAGAAAGATGAAGGGCTTAACATTGAGTTGAGCGAAGAAATGGCGGAGGGCAAATACTCAAATTTGGCGGTAATTACGCATTCTCCAGCAGAGTTTATTCTAGATTTTATTAGAATGATGCCAGGGGTTCCCAAAGCCAAAGTGGTTTCAAGGATTGTACTTACCCCTCAGCATGCCAAGCGATTGCAACGCGCTTTAGCGGATAACATTCAAAAGTTTGAAGCGCAACATGGCAAGATTCAAGAAACCTTGGGTCATGATCCGATCATGCCGATGAATTTCGGCGGTCCACAAGGACAGGCCTAACCGCAGGATGCTGTCGCAAATATGTTTTTGCTTCAGGTCCAAGGTTGAACATCAAATCCAAAATGCTCAAGTCGTTTTCAAATGAAAAGCGATCTTGAAAAACTTGATGATAAGGAACAATGGGAGAGTCGATCTCCCATTTTTTTTCTATTGGAATGATTTGTTCCACCGCATCATTCAAAGGCCATTGTGGGACAATTTGATATTTCATCAACCAATCATGAATTTGGCCATGCACCTCGACCAAACGTTGATTGGGGAATGAATCCAAGAGTTGTTTCAACTCGTCTTGATAAAAAAAGAAAAAAGCAGATTTTCCGTAGGCCGATTGCAAGGATCGAAATGCGGTTCTTGCCCAATCTCCTCCGTCCAAAAATACTTCATTCAATGGTGTCTTGATCCCTTGGTTGCTTTGCACACCGAAAGTAATCTTCTGTCGACCATTGGCATTCAGAATCTCAAAATGGTTTCTTGGACTTTGTTTGTGGTAAAAAGAAAACTCATCCTTGTGTGGATGAGTTTGTTGTAGAAAAATACAATACGAAACAGGAGGGAACAAAAAAGTAGGAACGGCGTACATGCTTTAATCGACCAATTTAAACATGCGGTCCCATCTGATTTTACTGTGGCCTTGATAATTGGGGTCGGCCTTGGAAAACCAAGTGAAAACAGCCTTGCCCACAACATGGTTCTCAGGAACAAATCCCCAAAATCTGCTGTCTGCGCTGTGATGCCTGTTGTCTCCCATCATCCAGTAATAATCACTTTCAAAAGTGTATTGCGTAACCTTTTGTCCGTCCAAGAAAAAGTCATTGCCTTTTTTCTCAAAAGCATGTTCTTCATACACGCGAATCACACGCTGATACATGTCGTAGTTCAATGCATTCAAAGGAATGGTCATCCCTTTGGATGGAATGACAACAGGGCCGTAATTGTCCACTGTCCAATTTTCAAATGCGGGATTTAAACTATTGGGGAACAAAGTTCCGGGAGGGTTGCGATTGAACACCTCATCCTGTGCTTCTATCCAAACTACTTCAGGATTGTTTTTTAATTCGTTGTATACTTCCTGAGTAAGCGGACAAGTAAAAACACTGGTAGGTTGTCCCAATGAGTCGGGTACATTGTTCAAATCATCGATATTGATGCTGTACTTATTCTGAATCCGACTTGCGTAAGATGGATTCTTCAACAAGAATTCATAGTTGAACATCAATCCTTCCGGATTTTCAATGGCTTGACCATTGATGAAAACTTGGCGGTGTTTGATTTTGATTTCATCACCAGGTAATCCAATACATCGCTTGATGTAGTTTTCTTTTTTGTCCATTGGGCGATAACGAAGGCCACCAATGGGCAAGGCTTTTCTCAATCCTTTTTGCGCAGCACAGGAGACACATACTTTCTTTTCTGTAAAGTTCTTTCTGGCCAATGATTCGAACTTCTCTGGGTCTTTGGCATAGTTGTCAAACCCTTGCGCCATGAACATGGCCTCTTGTCTCAAAATACCATAGTAATCATGTCCGGCATAATAAGGATCAACAATAATCGTGTCCCCGTGAGGAAAATTGAATACTACGGGGTCAAAACGCTCAACTTTTCCAATACCAGGCAATCGGTAGTAGGGTAAACTAAACCATTCCAAATAACTGTTGGGCATTCCACTGAACGGAAGGGCGTTGTGCATGAATGGAACGCTCATCGGTGTTTGAGGCAATTTTGTTCCGTAAGAGAATTTGCTCACAAACAAATAATCACCCACCAACATGCTCTTTTCCATGGATGGCGTAGGGATGGTGAAGGCTTCTAAAAAGAAGCTGCGAATCACTGTAGCTGCGACAACGGCAAACAACAAGGCTTCACTCCATTCACGGGCAAAAGTTTTTTTCTTTCCTTCCCATGAACGTGGTCCAACATATTCTATGCTTTGTTGTTTGAAAGCAAGTTGTATCAAACGCCACCAAGGCAACGCGCCAAACATCCACTGTTCTTTGACGCTGCGCTGATTGAAGACAATTCCCAATTCCACTTGAGCAATCACCATCATGATGAAGTTGACGCCAGGCACCAGCATCAATAAGGCCCAATACCAGGGTCGTTGAATGGCCTTCATCCATGGAAAGAACTGCAAAATAGGAACATATGCCATCCAAGTTTTTTGACCAGCACGGGCCAAAATTTTAGGAAGGGTAATGCAATAAACA
Source organism: Bacteroidota bacterium (assembly GCA_039798325.1). GTDB lineage: Bacteria > Bacteroidota > Bacteroidia > Flavobacteriales_D > Sanyastnellaceae > CAMCTV01. The sequence goes on along the minus strand of JBDKGG010000065.1, from coordinate 4,685 downwards.
ATGATAAGAATGAAAAATAACAATTCAGGAAGACCTAATTTCATACTGATTTAAAGTTTAAAAATTCTTGCATACTGTGAAAACCGGGATGTTGCACCAACCACTCTGCGGCGTGAACAGCTCCCATCGCAAATCCACTGCGGTTGTGTGCGACGTGTTTGATCATGATGGTATCCACGTCGCTAACATACGAAACGGTATGGGTACCGGGAACATTTTCTTCTCTAATAGAAGTTAAAGCCAATTCATTTTCTGTTTCGCTTATTCGATTGACCCAATTGTCTTTTCGCTCTAGGTGATGCAATATTCCCTCTGCAAGTGTTATCCCAGTTCCGGATGGCGCGTCCAACTTAGCAGTGTGGTGAATTTCTTCGATGCTCGGATGGTATTCAGGGTATTGGTCCATCCACTTGGCCAATATTTTATTCAAAGCAAAAACAATGTGCACCCCAATGGAGAAATTGGTGGCGTATAGCAGAGAGAGTCCTTCTGTTTCCACTCTGTCTTTGATTGCTGAAAGATGCTCATACCAACCCGTGGTTCCTACGACTATTGGCGTTTTGGATTTCAAGCACGCCTCGATATGGGTCAGGGCCAAATCAGGACGACTGATTTCAATGGCTACATCAACGCCTTCAAGGTCGCTGAGCTTCAAAGGGTTTTGGCTGTTGATTTTTAAAACAACCTCATGACCTCTTTCAATAAGAATCGGTTCTATGGCTTTACCCATTTTACCATATCCCAAAATGGCTACTCGCATGTGCTAAAATTGTAGCGATAAAGATAGGCCAAGTTTGGTTTTTCCCGGACTTTGGATTCCGATGGGCGACCAATGCAGGCTTAAATCTCGGCTAATGTCAAATGTGGAAAGATGCGCATCCACATGGGCGTCAATTACCTGAAGGGCGTATACACCGAGCAGACTGAAATAGCTCATGTCCAACCATTGTCGGTAGGTGTCCATGACCGGCTTGATTTGTTCCGCGGAGTACTCGCTCTGTGTAAGCGGATCCAAATCTGCCGCTTTGATATACTCTGATTTGTAAAACTGGTACTCCTTGCCGTTTCGTCCAATGAAATAGAGACAAGTTCCAACCGCGGCCCAAACGATGGGCGCTTTCCAATATTTTCTATTGTACAATTGACCAGCTCCTGGCACCACAGCTGAAAACACAGTGGCTTTCAAAGGTGAGGGTTGTTCATGCCACCGTTCTTGGAAACTCCTTTTGTTGCTTTTGGCTTCTGTTAATGTATCCCCTTCACCTTGTCCCAAAGTACAAAGTGGTAATAAAATGGCTATGAGGAACAAATATCTCACAGTCCCAGTAAGTCAATGATGCGTTGCAAGTCATCATCATTGTTGAAGGGGATTTCTAACTTCCCAACTCCGCTATCAGCGCGCTGAACCTTGGCTCTTTTTCCATATTTCAAGCGCAATTCTGCCTGCATTTTTTGAAACTCAACGGGCAAAATCACTTTTGCAGGACGGAATAATTTGGGTACATCATCTTCCTTGGCCAATTCTTCCACCTTGCGCACACTCAAATCTTTTTCGATGATGGTTTTGTAGATGCTGACCTGTTTGGATTCAGGAATATTGATTAATGCGCGGGCGTGTCCCATGGTAATGCGCTTTTCAATGATGCCCATTTGAATATCGGGTGGAAGTTTGAGCAAACGCACATAGTTGGTTACCGTCGTTCTGTCCTTTCCGACACGCTCGGCCAATGCCTCTGTGGTTAGGCTGCATTCCTCCATCAAACGCTTGAATGAAATGGCTACCTCTATCGCATTCAGGTTCTCACGTTGGATGTTTTCCACCAAGGCCATTTCCAACATGCCTTGATCATCCGCTGCGCGAACATAAACCGGCACCTCTTCCAAACCTGCCATTTGCGAGGCGCGGAATCGGCGCTCTCCACTGATGATTTGGTATTTCTTGGCAGATATTTTTCTAACCGTGATGGGTTGAATCAAACCCAATTCGCGAATGCTCTGCGCCAAGTCAATCAAGGCATCTGGAGAGAATTCTTGACGGGGTTGAAAAGGATTGGCTTCAATCCAAGAAACCGAAATCAACGAAATGTCACCAGCAATGTGGCCGATGGTTTCGTTGTCTTTTATTTCAACAGTTGGTTCAGGTTGAACCGCAACGGCTGCTTTGGTTTCGTTTTTTTCTTTAACTATACTTCCTGCGTTCTCGAGCAATGCGCTCAATCCACGACCTAATGCTTGTTTCTTAGCCATTGTCTACGTCTATGTATTTATCCTCTCCCTTCATTTTGGTCATGTCATTCTTTTGCAGAATCTCTCTGGCCAAGTTCAAATAATTGATGGAACCCTTGCAGCTCGCATCGTGCATGATAATGGTTTGACCAAAGCTTGGGGCCTCTCCCAATGTGGTATTGCGGTGAATGACCGTGTCAAAAACCAACTCTTGGAAATGCACTTTTACTTCTTCCAATACCTGGTTGCTCAGGCGCAAACGGGTATCGTACATGGTCAACAAGATGCCCTCGATGGACAGTTCTGGATTGAGTTTTTGTTGAACGATTTTAATGGTGTTCAACAATTTGCCCAAACCTTCTAGTGCAAAATATTCACACTGTACAGGAATGATGACACTATCCGATGCAGACAAAGCGTTTACCGTTACCAAACCCAAAGAAGGGGAGCAGTCGATGATGATGAAATCATAATCGTCCTTTACCTTTTCCAATGCGGCGCGCATTTGGTATTCTCTTTTTTCCAAGCTGATCAATTCAATCTCAGCACCGACAAGATCAATGTGAGCAGGAATCAAATCCAGGTTTGGATTTTCGGTCGGAATAATGATTTCACGGGGGTGAACATCGTTGACCAAACATTCATAGATACTGGTTTTGACGTCTTTTGGATCAATGCCCACACCGGAGGTGGCATTGGCCTGGGGGTCGGCGTCTACCAATAGCGTCTTGTATTCTAAAACACCAAAGCAGGCGGCCAAATTGATGGCAGATGTTGTTTTTCCAACGCCTCCTTTTTGATTGGCTACGGTGATGATTTTACCCATTCTTTCTCGCTTTAAAAATTGTTTCACGTGTGTTTCACGTTCTTGCGAATTTCGATTTTTTTCTTCGGAAACCCACGATGTTCCACGTTCAAGTTATGCACACGAAATGAAATCTGTAATTGTTCATAACCTTGTAAGGCGTTGATAAATAAAGCATAGCGCACTGCTCTTTGTTGAAAACAGTGTGGGTTACAAAGTGAGTGAGGGTGGGAAGGGGTGGTGTTTCACGGAGATGGGGGATGAAGTGATGAAGTGATGAAGTATCGCTGGCGATGCTTCTCTATGAAACGATTAGCTATGAAGGGGGTTAGAACAATGTGCTATGTTTGGCCTCATTGATCAACTTTGATATCAATATTGGGCAGTTCGATAGATAGTTTGACTTTTGCTTTTAGCGCTTTAAAAACCCGAAGAAGTGTTTCCATGGTAACATTGCGGGCGTTGTTTTCCAGTCTGGAGATTTGGGCTTTTTGCACGCCAATGAGTTTTCCCAATTCTTCTTGTGTCAAGTTTCTTTCTTGCCTTGTTTGCTTGATGGCTTTGCCAATCAAGTCCATTTGAAGGTCATACTCAAATTGGTCTCTTGCGGGCGTTCCCTTTTTGCCAATCAGTTTGTCTTGTACTTTATCTAAGGTGTATGTTTTCATGGCTTAATAGATTGACCATCTTCTAGAAAGATTATTTCAAATAATTTGTCTTTTTGGCTAAAATTTGACACGGTAAAGATATAAAAAAAAGTTTCGTTATAAAGAAACTTGTCAAAGTGGTAATCTGATAATTTCGGGTTTTGTTTTGATTGAAAAAATGAATTTTAAGCACAATGGATAGGTTCTATATTATTCTGCAAAGGAGCGAAGGGGTTTTGTTTTTTTCCAAGAATCATATAAGGTGCATACAATGCATAATTGAAAAAATGTCCTGTGTTTCTCTTTTTCTGGCGATTTAATTCTCATCGAAAACTGGCTGCACCGATAATGGAAAAATGAATGGAAATTTTCCATTATATCGGAAATATTTGTGGAATATGGCCGTATTGGATTTTCAATTTGCTGGCTAATTCACGATTTTTTAATATGTCAATCCTACGGAGCATCTCCTTTCACTAGGTTATTGTGGGCTGTATTTTGCCTGATGATCCAGCTCCGAAGGAGCGGCATCTGAATAGATAATTGGAGTGGATGAACTTTAAAGCTCCATAGGAGCGGAATCATAATCATCCAACAATAGTTTCAAAGGCAAGGCTATCAGAAAACTAAACCATTTTTGGTTGGTGAATATGGTCTTATAACTATTGGGAAAAAAATAATGATTGATTTTATGATTGAAAATTTTGATAATAATGTAGTTCATTTATATTTGAGAGGTAAATAGTTTCCCATGAAAAATCTGAATTTCTTTGTTTTCCTTTTCATTGCCTTGATTGGCACAAGCGTAACAGCCCAAAATCTCCCTGCTTACCTCCCCGCCAACGGCTTGGTGGCATGGTATCCATTCAACGGCAACGCCAATGATGAAAGTGGGAATGGGAATAATGGAACAGTCAATGGCGCGACGTTGACAATGGATAGGAATGGGAATGCGAGTGGGGCTTATGGCTTTAGTCAGATAATTAATAGTATCCAGACAAGTGCAG
>JBDKGG010000064.1:0-11045 GCA_039798325.1 Bacteroidota bacterium | reverse complement strand
TAGACGCTTTTGGACTTCTTTAGACAGTCACTTGGCGGAGAGTGAGGGATTCGAACCCCCGGACCTGTTACAGTCAACAGTTTTCAAGACTGCCGCAATCGACCACTCTGCCAACTCTCCGGGCCAAAGATAATACGAGTCGTCCTTTCAAAAAAAATGGTTTTTCATTTTTATCGCAAAATTTTCACATCTCCGCGAAAAATCCGCTCATCGCTCTCCCCAGGAAAGCGCAATTTCAGCACCCAAACGTAGCTGTCTTGCTGCACATAGTAATCTCCTCCATCCTTATTCCCATGCCACTTCTGCTTGGGATTTTCACTGTGAAAAACACGTTCTCCGTCTCTGCTGAAGATCGAAAAAGAATAATTCAAACCTTCTCCTTTTAAATTGTACAATACAGGCCCAAATCCATCATTATAAGCATCTTCATTGGGTGTAAAAGCATTGGGTACATAAACCCCATAGTCGTCCATGATGGTGATGATTCGGCAAACTTTGTTCTCACATCCTATCGCATTCCTCGCGGTCAAACAACTTTGCAATGTGCCCTCTGTGCCATTGATCGGATAGACAACTTCCGATGTATTGAAAAATAGTCCTTCAATTTCCCATTCAATCTGAGTAGCTCCCGAAGAAAGGTCGATATAGTTCACTTGATTGTCTGTGGCAAAGGGCTGCTCTGGATCTATGGCAAACGCGGCCACAGGAGGCCATTGGCCGCAAAAAAGATTGTTTTCAATGCTGCTTCCTGAGCATCCCATTCCATCGGTGACCAGCAGCTGCACGTCCTGACATTGCGTTTCTTCAACTGTAAAATTTTGATTGTTGCAATCTGTCCCAATCATCACGCCGTCCAACCACCACTCACATTGCCAATTGCCCATGGCATTGGTGGCATTTAATTCAACTTCAGCAGGAACGCAAACCGCCGATTCGCTTACACTCATTGTCGGTTGGGGAGTGGGATGCACAACAAAATTCAACGTGGATGTTGCGCCACATCCCGATGTCAGCGTATAGGTGGCTTGATAATTTCCAGGGCCCAATACAGTTGGTGAAACAACGCCCATTGTACTTACACCATTCCCTGTCCATGTGCCTCCTGCAGTTGCGGTTTGCAATACAAAGGGAGGAGTGGTCTCACAAAGGTTGCCGATGGGATCAATGCTCGCATCGCCATTGGAATTGATCACCACAACGGCATTGGCAGGGGCGGTGCAATAACTGTTGCTTTGAAATACAATATTGTTGTTTCCAATGTTTCCCAAAGATGGATCAAACATCCCTGTATTGGCATCGGTGATTCCCGGTCCCGACCACGTTCCTGGTTCAGCACTTGCGTTCAAATCAACAGGGCCATCACTCGGACAGAAAGGACCAGCCGGATTGATGGTTGTGAGGGTTGGCGTATCAATGGTCACTGGTAAAGTGAAAGTTGCGCTGCAATTGTTTTGGGTCAAAGTCAATGTATAATTACCCGCTTGACTTTGAGTGACGTTGCTGATGGTGGGATCCAAGACGGTACTACTGAATCCATTTGGGCCCGACCAACTGGCTGTTCCTGTTGTTGTGTTTGAAGACAATGTCAATGGATTGCCTTGGCACAATGGATTGTTGTAGGTTGGCGTCGTAACGGGAATACTATTGACTTGTATGGTGATATCGGCAGTGTTGATGCAACCCGCTGTATTGTCTTGTACGGTATAGGTGGTGGTGTTCAAGGGCAATGCTGTTACAGTGTTTCCTGTACTAGCCGATAATGTTGCCGTGTTGATCCAAGTATAATTGCTGCCTCCCGAGGCCGTAAGTGTGGTTGATTGTCCGGCGCATATCGTGCTATTGGAGGCACTGATTGTTATGTTCACACTGTTGTTTTGTAGTACAACAAATGGAAAAGTTTGAACAGCATTGCATTGTCCTTGATCCGTTATGGATACACTGTAATTTCCATCTTGTAATCCAGTTATACTGGTGGAAGTGCCCGGGGCCCCGGTCCATTGGTAACTGTATGGTCCAACACCTCCTATGGGGTTAACGCTGATGGAGCCCAGCACACCGCAACTCTCGTTCACTATTGTTTCATTGGGATCAATGGTTTGAATAGGTCCATTGTTCGGGGCATCTGGAGTAGGATTGGCATTCCCACTCAATAAAATTCCCGATCCATTGCAAGGCAGATACACGGTTTCGGTTTCAACGATGCTGCCAGTCACCTGCTGAATCAGTGGATTGCTTTGACTAAGAACAATGTTGACTGAAGGGCAGCCGAATAAACTGGAGGTGGTGAAGTTGGGTGTTTGTGAAAACTGACCGGATCCCCAGTAAAAACCATCAATGATTTGACCAGAAGCATTGGTAATGACCAGTTGTTCATCACCATTGGTGAAAACACCCACCTGACTTGTAGTTCCGCTGGTACAATTGCAACTGGCAATGTTAATGTCCAACCCTGGGATTTGGGAAAATGGTGACCCAATGGTGATGATGCCAAAAGGTGGTATTATTGTGCCGGGTGGAAAAGTCACGGACCAGTCGCCGTCGGTCATGACATAGCAACCAATATCCAAAGGTGTATTGCCATTATTCAACAACTCTGTCCACTCGCCGGTATTGGGCGAGTTTACTCCATCATTGTTTAAGTCAGTGGCATTGATAAGCACCTCATTGATGACCAATTGAGAAAATCCATTTTGTAACAAAGTACAAAAAAAGAAACAGACAAAGATTTTATTCCAATGGATTGACATGCTTGAGGCAACAGTCAGCTAATTTAAACTCATACCACGCTTCGAAATGTTAAATGAAAATGATTTTAATGAGGTGGAGTCCTTACATTTTCATTTACCAGAGAAGTATCTCCATTGAAGGACAGTATCTTCAGCAATGTCAGCGGAAGCTACTTGGCCAATCAATTCTTGCATGAATTTGGGACTGATGCCATGTGCAGGTCGCTTCCAGGTTAAATCACTTTCTTCAATCTGCTTGCCCGCGGGTATGGCTTTGGCGGCCACCAAACTGCGACGTGCATTTTTTCGAGCAGGTTCTTCCTCAGGCAAAGCGGCCACTTCAAAACTGCCAAGCAATTCTTGTGTTTTATCCCATTTTTTCCAAAACAATTTCAAGTCCTCTTTGTCCATCGCATGATAGTGATCGTTACCAGGCAAGGTTTTGTCATGGGTGAAATGTTTTTCAATGACGCTCGCACCCAATAAAACACTGGAGTGTATTACTTCCATTTCTTGTGGGACAGTGTGGTCAGAATAACCAATGATGTGCTGAGGAAACTTGTTTCTCAAATCCCAGATCATGCCCAAATGTGCATTGGCATTGGGGGTAGGGTAGTTCAAAACACAATGCATAAGAACAAGTGGATTTCCATAGCTTTCAATGATACTCACCGCCTCTTGAATTTCCCATAGATGGGATGCACCAGTACTCAAAATGATGGGTTTGCCAAATTGACATTGCATCTCAATAAATGGGAAATTGGTAATGTCCGATGAAGAAATTTTATACACGTTCATCAAATCATTCAAGAACATGGCGCTCTCTGCATCGAACGGTGTACTCATGAATTCTATACCCGCTTGATCGCAATATCGCTTGAGTTCTTCGTATTCTTTTTTCCAAAACTTATCGTATTTCTGAAACAATTCATGCTGACTTCGCGTGGGTTCTTTGGTGATATCCCAATAGTATGGACTGTCTTTAGAAGCGATGGTGTCTGCCTTATAGGTTTGAAACTTAATGGCGTCGGCTCCTCCCTCAGCAGCCTCGTCAATCATTCTCTTGGCCAAATCCATATTGGCTTCGTGATTAACGCCTGCTTCAGCAATGATGAAAGGTCTAGCGATACTCTTGTTGTCATGAAGAGCAATAAATTCTGTGAGTTGCATGTTAGCTATTTTCGTGTTTTTGATTCAATTGATTTTTGGCTTGCTCCATCATTTCCGTGTTGTTGGTCAAATTGTTTTCATGCCTGCGGTAACGGTATAAGGGAAGCGGAATGTGATAAATATTGAATCGTTCTAAAAAGCGGATGCGGAGATCTTCCTCTTCACGCGCTTTAAATTGTTCATCATACAACCCTATTTCTATGAGCAAATCTTTTCTAAACATAATGCCACAAGCTATGGGCTTTTCAGCGGAGTGGATTCGCTCTCGATGATTCTCTAATTCATCTACCAAAAAATAATCCACAGCTACTGCATTGAAATTGTGGTTTTCTTCTAAGAATAATTTTTGAACTTGCAGGGTCTCTCGGTGCAAATAATCATCGGCGTCTACAAATACAACATATTGGCCTTTCGCTTTTCGAATACCAAAATTTCGGGCTGCGGACAAACCAACATTCTTTTCTAAATTATAGATTCGCGCATCGTTTTGATAGTTGTCCAATATAGCAACAGTGTTGTCTGTGCTGCAGTCATTGATCACGATGATTTCATAGTGATTTTTGGATAGGCTTTGATCCAAGCAACTGCGCAAGGCACGCTCAATATATCGTCCGTAATTGTATGCCGTGATGATGACGCTGACCATTTCTTATAAGGATACTTTTAAAAGTGCTTCACACAAATCCTCATGCCGAACAGGCTTTACCAGATAGCCAATCTTACCAGTCATTTTGGCGCGCTCTTGGGTGTTTTCATCTGAATTTCCTGTCAAGAAAATAATGGGAGCTTCTGAAATTTCACGAATCTTTTGTGCCGTTTCGATACCGTCCATCTCACCATTGATTCTGATGTCCATCAAAACTGCATCGGGATTAAATTTCTTGACATCTTCTATTGCATCAGCACCGTTGTCCACGGTTTCAAGTGTTTCATAACCACATTTTTCAATGAAATGACGGTGCAAGAATGCAATGATTTCATCATCTTCTACCAATAATATTTTTTTACTCATGTCTTAATTTAATGGTATTTCAAAAGTGTATTTTACGCCAACAGAATTGTCGATGGTCATTTTCGCTTTGAGTTGCTTAGAGAAAGAATGAATCAACTTCATGCCAAGGGAATGTGTTTTGATATTGGTTTCGATAACGGGTAATCCAATACCATCATCTCCGATGGTTAAGATCAATTGTCCATCGTGTAGCGTGGTGTCAATGAAAATGGTTCCGGAAGAACGATCCTTAAAGGCGTATTTGTAGGCATTGGTTAAGATCTCATTCAATAACAATCCGCAAGGAATCATTTTATTCAATGACAATCCAATGGCTGTTTCGTTCCTTATTTCCAAATGGATGTTATCGTTGGTGTGGTAGGTCCTGTAAATGGTGTGAGCCAAATCACGGATGTAGGCAGTAAGATTAACATTCTGCAAGTCGGTTGTCTTATATAGCATCTCGTGAATCATCGACATGCTTTGAATACGGCCTTGACTTTCTCTTAAAATTTTAATCACTTCATTGTTGTCACTTTGAAGAATTTGCATCTCCAAAAGGCCAAAGATGACGGTGAGATTATTTTTCACACGATGGTGAATTTCACCCAACAATGTTGTTTTCTCTGTCAATGAGTTCAGTAGTTGATGCTCAATTTTTTTACGTTCCGTAATGTCTCGGATAAAGGCAATCACGTATCCGCGATTACCGATCTCCGTAAAGTAGGCGTTGGCTTCAATGGGGAATTCAGTTCCATCGGCACGTTTGTGCGTGCCTTCCACCATCATGGGGCCGTTGTTTTTTAATTCATTGACATGCAATACCCAATCTTGTTGATCGTTGAAAGTTTTCTCCACCTCTCCCACAAATTTTCCAAGGATTTCTTCTTTGGATTTTTGAAGCCTTTGCGCACCCTTTTCGTTGATGTAAACCATTACACCTTCCTCAGTAGAGACTTGAACGGCCTCACCAGACTTATCAATCAAATTGTTCAATAAGCCAACTTCATTGGTATAGGCATCTGCAATTTCCGCATGGGCTTTTTTCAGTTTTTCATTGCTTTCTAAAAGTTCAGCAGAACTTTCGCGAATAACTGTTTTCAAATGATTGATGTCCCGATCGTAAGTTTTGTAGGATTCATCAACCAAGTCCAAAAGAAGATTCCATTTCTCTTCAGCCGAGACTTTCAAAGCTTGGACCTTTTTGATTTGTCGTTGAAGCAATTTATGGTGTGAAGAGTTGGGCGTCATGCATTGGGTTAATGTACAAATTTAACTCAGAACAGAAAAAGTAGGCCTATATTTGTCTAACTAAATAGCGAGATATGTCAGCAAAATTATTAGCAGGAAAAACAGGTATTATTTCCGGTGCCTTGAATGATAAGTCAATTGCTTGGAAAGTAGCAGAGTTGGCGCATGAACACGGAGCAAGAATTGTCTTAACCAATGCACCCATTGCGATGCGCATGGGTGAAATCAATGGATTGGCAGAAAAAATTAATGCCCCTATTATTCCAGCGGATGCCACCAATGAGCAGGATTTGGATCAATTGTTCACTGGTGCTATGGAGCATTTTGGTGGTAAAATAGATTTTGTTTTACACAGTATCGGAATGTCCCCGAATGTGAGAAAAGGAAAGCATTATACTGACGTCAATTATGAATGGTACAAGCAGACTTTGGATGTGAGTGCCATCAGTTTGCACAAAATGTTGGCAACAGCTTATAAGAAAGATGCCATCAATGAGTGGGGTTCCGTAGTTGCGTTGAGTTATATCGCCGCACAGAGAATTTTTCCAGACTATGGTGATATGGCTGATGCCAAATCACTTTTGGAGAGCATTGCCAGAAGTTTTGGATATCATTATGCAACCAAAAACAAGGTTCGTATCAATACCATTAGTCAATCACCAACCGTAACCACAGCAGGTAGCGGTGTCAAGGGATTCGATGGTTTCATCAATTACTCAGAAGAGATGTCGCCTTTGGGTAACGCAGATGCATTGGCTTGTGCCAATTACTGTGTAGCCCTTTTCAGTGATTTGACCCGATATGTTACCATGCAAAATTTATTTCACGATGGAGGGTTTAGCAACACAGGTGTTACGCAATCAGTCGTTGAAAAATTTGCTTCAGAATAAGCTTAATTTAAAAAGTTTTTCGCAAAGCCGTTGGATAGTATTTCAACGGCTTTCTTTTTATCTTTTTTGGATAAAGATGCAGGAGGTCCGTAAGGAGTTTTGTTTAAATCAATAACGAACCACTTTCCGGAATTGTTGTCTTTTAAAACATCTAATTCACAGAATTCACATTGCATTACTTTACAAAAATGTAAGATGTTTTTTTGAACATGCTCTGGTATCAAATTAAGTTCTTCAATGGTAGCATGACACGTATCATTGGTAAATCGATATTCTAGTGTTTTGTATTTCTTATAAATGATGACAATGTCCGATTTCATGACGCACACACGGTGATCAACAAATAAATCTCCTTCTTGGTTGTCAATCACCAATTGGTATACCTTATCGGGATTTTTTTGTTTTATAGGACACTGAATTTCGATTCCATCATGCAGTGCGTTTTCGTCGCTTTTTTCGACACATTTTCCAAGGTGATTCGTGGGATCAATGAAAGTGTTGTATTTAAAAACTTCAAGGTGGACTTGATCCACTTTTTGTTTAGAAATATCGGATATGTTTTTATTGATGATTTTAATGTTTTTGGTATTTTGGATAGGATCATGAAGCGTGGTATCGTGAAAATGAATGCCAATTTGGGTGTTCTGAAAAGGCTCAGTTATCAGATTAAATTTCAAATGACGTGAAATCTGGTAAAGGGTCGATTTTCTACTAGGAAATTGAGGCGAAATCCAAACGGTTCCGTTTTGTCTACGAAAATTATTGTGCCTAAGCCCGAACAATAATTCTCGCAACTGCTTAAAAAATAACCAGTTGGTTTTGACTTTCTTTTGGTATAAGTGTTTCAAATGCATGGAATTAACAAGTTGTAGTGAATGTTAAAATGATGTGAATCATTAAAGTTGTCCCTATTTTCATATATTTGTAATTGATACAATCCGTACCAAAACCAAAATTAGTGCATAATGGGTAGTTATTTTTTTAAATCCTTTACGAAACTGTTGATTGTTTTCATGACTCTGTTTTTTGCTCAAAATACCTGGGCTTACAGCAAAATAGAGGTTGAGAACATGGATGTCTTAATCATTGGCGACAGCATCGTTGGTGAGATTACAATATCGGAAGATGGTGTTCAAAATATTTGTTACCGTGATGCCGACGCCGATGGATATGGCGGGGTCAATGCCCCTTTCTTCAATAATCCAAGTAATGGAGCTTGCGGAAGTATTTCAGGGATACCTTACGTTTCAAATAATTTGGACTGTAATGATGCCAATGCCTCTGTGAATCCTTTGGCTGTAGAGGTTTGTAACTTCATTGACGATGATTGTGATGCGGGTATTGATGAGAATTTTTTGCCCGTAACGATATATGGCGACTTTGATGGAGATGGTTATGGTACACCGTTTATCAATGGTTCGAGCAGAGAAACATGTCCTCTTCCATTGGGCTTCGTTTTGGACAATACGGATTGTGAAGATAGTGATCCCTCAATCAACCCAGGACAAGTGGAGTTGTGTAACGGAATCAATGATGATTGTGCAGGAGGAATTGATGATGGATTTGCGCTCTCAACTTTTTATTATGATTTGGATTCGGATGGTTTTGGTGATCCAGGGAATGCGGTAGATGCATGCGTCGCAGGTCCTTTTATGACTACTGATAATACCGATTGTGATGATTCAGATCCCTTTTTATTTCCGGGCAATCCTGAGATTTGCAATGGCATTGATGAAAACTGTAATGGACAGATTGATGAGGATTTTGATGTTGATGGGGATGGTTGGTCCACTTGCGAAGGGGATTGTGATGATAATAATGCCGCCATTAATCCTGGAATTCTGGAAGGTCCTTTCCAAGCAGGTTCTTGCGATTTCATTGATAACAACTGTGATGGAGTGGTGGATGAATTCTGGGATCAGGATTTGGATGGTTACACCGTCTGCGAATTGGACTGTGATGATTTGAATGATCAGATTTTCCCGGGTCAAGCTGAGGTTTGTGATTATGTCGATTCCAATTGTGATGGGATTTTAGATAATGACTTATTTGTCATTTCCTTTTTGGATGCTGACGGGGATGGTTTTGGTTTTGGTGCAGTAGATACAGCTGCTTGCGATATTCCATTGGGTTATGTCGATAACGCGGATGATTGCAATGACGCCGTTGCAGCCATTAATCCTATCGCCATAGAGATTTGTGATGAAATCGACAACAATTGTAATGGTGCAGTGGATGAGGGGGTTACCAATATTTATTTTGCAGATGAAGATGGTGACTCTTTTGGAGGAAGTACAATCACCATAGAGGCTTGTACAGCGCCTCCTGGTTTCGTGGATAATAGTGATGATTGTGATGACCAAAATGCTGCCATCTATCCAGGGGCAACTGAGGTTTGTAATGGTGTTGATGATAACTGTGATGGAAATATCGATGAAGGATTAGATGCGGATGGGGACGGATTCTCATCTTGTATTGATGATTGTAATGACGCAGACAATACCATCTATCCAGGAGCTCCTGAATTGTGTGACGGTATCGATCAAAACTGTGATGGCAATGTAGATAATGGCGCAACCAGTTTATTGACCTATTATATAGATGCCGACAATGATACTTATGGTTTCTCCGATCCAGCTACAGATTCAATCTCTTGTGGACAGCCTGTAGGTTACGTTACGGATAACACCGATTGCAACGATGACGATGCAGCAATAAATCCCGGGGCAATTGAGATTTGTGATGCGCTAGACAACGACTGTAACGGGTTAATCAATGATGGCGTGGCTACGCTTACTTATTATGCCGATAATGATTTAGATGGCTATGGTCTCAATGGAAGTGGTTTAGATTCATGTTCCGCACCTGCAGGATATGTCTTGGATAATACGGATTGTGATGACGGAGATGCTTTGGTTAATCCAGGTGTTGCAGAGGTATGTAACGGAATTGATGACAATTGTGATGGTAATATTGATGAAGGTTTTGATGTTGACGCTGATGGCTATACAGTCTGTCAGGATGACTGCGATGATAACAACCCCAACATCAATCCTGGAGTCATTGAAGGATTAGATCCCATATATTGTGATGGCATCGACAACAATTGTGATGGAAACATCGATGAGTTGTACGACCAAGATGGTGATGGATTCACCTTCTGCGGTGGAGATTGTGATGATACCAATGATCAGATTTATTTGGGCGCGCCTGAGCTTTGTGATGGTGTCGACCAAGATTGTGATGGCGTTGCTGACAATGGCTTAGTGAATCAGACCTATTATGCGGATGTGGATGGCGATGGATTTGGTGATCCCTTGTCTGATTCAATCTCTTGCGACATTGTTTTGGGTTATGTGGCTGACAATACAGATTGTAATGACACAGATAATACCATTTACCCAGGTGCACCTGAGTTGTGTGATGGAATTGATCAAGATTGTGATGGAGTAGCAGACAATGGATTGCCAACACTTACTTTCTATGCTGATGCTGATGGTGATGGATTTGGAAATATTGCCATTGACTCTGTTACTTGCCAATTGACAGTGGCAGGTTTTGTAGCAGATAATACCGATTGTGATGATACAGACAATACCATCTATCCTGGAGCTGTTGAGATTTGTGATGGATTGGATCAAGATTGTGATGGCGTAGCGGACAATGGATTGGCAACCCTTACTTTCTATGCTGATGCAGATGGTGATGGATTTGGAAATATTGCTGTTGACTCTGTTACTTGCCAATTGACAGTGGCAGGTTTTGTAGCGGACAATACCGATTGTGATGATACAGACAACACCATTTATCCTGGTGCCGTAGAAATATGTGATGGTATCGACCAAGATTGTGATGGAGTAGCCGACAATGGATTGGCAACACAGACTTTCTATGCAGACGCTGATGGTGATGGTTTCGGAGATGCTGCGGTAGATTCTATTTCATGTCAATTGACTTTGGCTGGTTTTGTTACGGACAATACCGATTGTGATGATACAGACAATAGTATTTTCCCTG
>JBDKGG010000063.1:0-9929 GCA_039798325.1 Bacteroidota bacterium | reverse complement strand
ATGAGCTTTAATCATTCTTCTTCTTGTTGTTCTTTTTATCAAAATTAAAAGAATCCTTGAATCTTCCTGCTTGCTTGGCCACAATATAATCGTTCATCATCAAGTTGACTTCCTTGAAAACTGCATTGGTCTGGGTTTTTTGGTAACGCATCTGTTTTTCTGCGTCAATCTTTAGTTTACGGGCCATATCGAAAATGTCAAAGTCCGCTCCCATCAATACAAAAGACCATTTACCATTGGACTTCAACGACTCAATCATTTTTCCAATTTGTCCAAAATTGTATTCCTTTGAAGCGTTCTCCTCGCCATCTGTTAGAATAATGCAAACTACATCATCATCCGGATGCATTACGTGTTGGATGCGCTGAATCCCTTGACCAATACCATCCAACATGGCGGTGCAGCCGGATGGAAAAAGTCGTTGGGTATTCAATGGTTCCAAATGCGCCGCTGGTACATTGAGAAACTCGAAATGAACATCGTCATTAAAAGTTAAAAAATTCACTTTAATCGGCACCTCTGTGTTGCGTTCCTGTACCGTTCTGATGGATTGAATCTGCTCATTCAATGCGCTCATGGTGCTATCCCAGCAATCAGACATGCTGCCGCTGCGATCTAAAATCAATAAATAATGGGTTGTGTTCATGGTGTTATTATTTTGACTGCAAATCTCAGCTTTGCATGTTCAAAATAATCCATTTACAAGCTTGTAAGCCTATTGTCCCAGGGTATCCAAAGGTGAGGCATTCACTGTAGTATCAGGGGTTTCACCGCTATTGGCCTCATCCACCACGGGCACCAATAAATCCTCCACCGGAATTTTCTCCAATGCCCTATCTACCTCCGCTTCCTTCTTGTCTCTTTTTTCTGTCGACCATTCAGCGCCGTAACGATCAAAATAATCATCGCCCAAGCATTTCATCAAGCGCATAATCTTGCGCTTGCGCTTTTGCATATAGGCCGAAGGCTTTTCCAACTTGAATTTCTTGGGATTGGGCAAGCAAGAGGCAATCAAAGCCGCTTGCTCCCTCGTCAATTGATCAGCTGTTGTTTTGAAATACAACTCAGATGCTGCGCCCACTCCATACGTACATGGTCCCATTTCAATGACGTTCAAATACATCTCCAAAATCCTTTCCTTGCTCCAGAAAAACTCTATCAACACCGTGAAATAGGCCTCTAAACCCTTTCTCAACCATGATCGGGCCGGCCATAAAAAAACATTCTTAGCGGTCTGCTGCGATATGGTGCTGGCTCCACGTTTCTTTTTGTGGGTTTCATTGTATCGCTGCGCCTTTTCAATCGCCTCCCAATCAAATCCATTGTGCGACATGAAATGATTGTCCTCACTACTCACAACCGCCAATTTCAACTGGGTAGAAATCTGATCACCATCTACCCATTGATAATGATAATCACAATCTTCCACTTTGGCCCGATCCATCATATGGAACAACGTTATCGGTGGATTAACCCATTTGTACAGGATGACCCAACCGATGGTTACACCAAAAAAAACAATGGCGCTCCACAAGAAAATTTTTAATATCCAACGCAACATCACTTGCCTATCTTTTTCAACAAATCTTTGGGAAGTGCATCCTTGTGAACCACCATACAAACCGTCTTGGCCTTAAAATATGCGCTAGACACATGCTGATATCCCTTTGCGGCATTCCTATCTCCCCAAGAATTCTTTGTCAAAAAATACAAATTATTGTTTTGATCCTTGCTCAATCCAACAATGTGCATCAGGTGATCATCCGTAGTAGCAAAACGATCAAAATCAAGCTGTCGCGTTTCTTGCGTCACCGCAGGTTCTGAATGCATGGCAGTAAACAACTCCTCTTTCTTGACACTTTCATCCACCAATACCGCAATGTTGTTCTTAAATGAAAAACCGCGCTCACTAACATCCGCATCCCAGGCAATCGTATAGCCGTTTTGCAACGCCCCCATCGCCACTTGATAAAATTCCTCCAATGGTAGATTGTAATACTGTCCTTTGGACCAATTGTCTGGAACCTCAACCGCAAAACTGGAGTAAAAAGGATGATGATTGAAGGATGTCAGCATGACATAATCATCTGCATTTATTCCCAAATAATCGCGAAACGCAGCAGGAGTGTACTTCTTGCCCTCAAATTCAAACGCCTGAGGAATCTTGCCAATGTAGGCATCCAACAATGATTCCACGCCAACTTTCCAATCAGCATTTTCCTCGTTCAACTTTTTGTCCAATATCATTTTAGCCGTGGTCTCCATGTATGCATCTAGCACATTGTGATTGTAAGTGTTTGCACCCAAAACAAAACCACTAAAAACCTGCTCAGGAACCATCCCGAACTCACGCACCGCTTGAATGACATCATGGCTCAAACCACCTGGACCCAATTGCTGTTTACCCTGAAACCGCACATATGAATCTACCTTTTTGGAATACATCAGTCGCGGATTAATCAACTCCGATAAATCCACATTCTTCTTGCTGATACGGGCCACTTCTGATTCCAAAAAAGAAACCGTAGCAAAACTCCAACAAGTTCCTGTTTGACATTGGTCCTCCACCGCTCCGTGGGCCAATTCCTTTACAATGCTGAACTGATATGGAGATGATGATGGAGCTTGCTGGGCCCAACTTACAGAAGCCACCAATGAGAAAATTAATCCTATTTTTTTCATATTGCAATGGTAAGACTTTTCACACGAATTAGAAAACAAATTCCCCCGGTGATGGTTACATTTGCCTTGTGCTACAGACCAAATCTTTAAAATATCAATACCCAGCAGGAAAACCCCTGGCATTCCCTGACATTCATTTTTCCAATGAGGATCCTGCGTTAATTTTAGGGGAAAGTGGTTGCGGAAAAACCACCTTACTGCATTTATTGGCTGGTCTGCGCACACCGTCCCAGGGGAATGTCCTTTTGGGAGAAACGTCATTGTATTCTTTAACAACTTCTGAAAGAGATTCTTTTAGAGGAAAAAACATCGGCGTTGTTTTTCAAACAGCCCATTTCATTCCTTCTTTGACCGTTCTTGAAAACATCATGATGTCGCTTTACCTCAATGGAAAAGTGCAAGATCAAAATAAGGCGAAAGCTTTTTTGGATCGCGTCAATCTGTTTCACAAAGCTTTCCAACCCATAAGATCCTTGAGTGTTGGTGAACAGCAACGCATTGCCATCATCCGCTCTATCCTGCATGAGCCCAAGTGGATATTTGCTGATGAACCCACCAGTGCCTTGGACAATAAAAATGCTGACCAAGTTATTGGCTTATTCATGGAAATGACCAAAACCGTCAACGCTCAGTTAATTGTTGTCACACATGACAACCGATGGAATGGCATCATTGATA
The DNA here is from genome assembly GCA_039798325.1 of Bacteroidota bacterium. Lineage (GTDB taxonomy): Bacteria > Bacteroidota > Bacteroidia > Flavobacteriales_D > Sanyastnellaceae > CAMCTV01. Next base: position 6,569 of record JBDKGG010000063.1, on the reverse strand, counting down.
ATACCGTACGTTTATGAATCTGATCGGACTTGCTTTCAAAAACATCCGGCACCAATGGCTAGATACCTTGTTGAGTGTAATTCTCTTGGCCTTTGGATTGGGAACCGTTTCCATGTTGGTGTTGGTCGAAAAACAAACCACAGAGCAGTTCAACAAGAACATCAAAGACATTGACATGGTCCTTGGCGCCAAAGGCAGCCCGCTTCAATTGATATTGGCCAACGTGTATCATGTTGATGCGCCAACAGGAAATATCAAAGTAGGTGATGCCCGAATAGTTACCGAAAATCCAACAATAGAAAGAGCCATTCCGTTGGCCTATGGAGACAATTTTGAACAATGGAGAATTGTCGGAACCGATCAAGGCTATCCAGATCATTACGAAATGAAATTGGCACAAGGGAAGACTTTTCAATCCGATTATGAAGCCTGTATCGGTGCGGATGTGGCCAAGTCAACAGGGCTAAAATTGGGCGCCCCCTTCCTCAGCACACATGGTCTAGACCAAGCAGAAAATGACGAGGAACACGCTCATCACCACAATTACACCGTTGTGGGCATTTACGAGTCTTCAGGAACAGTCATCGATAAACTCATTCTTACACCCGTCTCTACCGTTTGGCATGCACATGAAGACCAAGAAGTAGAAGAGGCTGAAAAGCCCTCAGAAGCTGACACCACCTTGGCGGTAGAAAAAATTGTTATTAAAAACAATCCGCCCACAATGAGAAAGGGTCCTTTGATGATGCTTCGCCCTGCCAAAGAAAGAAAAGCATCCCCCAATGACAACAAAGAAGTTACGGCATACCTTTTGAAGAAAAGAACGCCAATGGCTCAGATGATTTTACCCAATCTTATCAAAGAAACGAACATGCAATTGGCGCTTCCTGCCATTGAAATCAACCGACTTTCAGAAAGTTTTGGCCTGGGAATGGACACCATCAAAGCCATTGCCATGGTGATTATCGCTCTCTCTTTCGTAAGCATTTTCATTTCGCTTTTCAATGCTTTGAGAAAGCGCAAGAAAGAAATCGCCATCATGCGAACCATGGGCGCAAGCCGTATCAAAGTCTTTATGCTCATCCAATTGGAGGGCATTCTTTTGGTGATCATCGGTGGAGCCTTGGCCTGGGGATTAAGTCGATTGGGGTTGAGTATACTCAGCCAACAATTGAACAATAATTTCCATTATACCTTCAACATCAAGGATGGTTCGATACAAGAGCTTTATCTGCTTGGAGCGGCAATCATCGCAGGCATTGTTGCCTGTTTCATACCTGCCTTTCAAGCGTACAAAATGGACATTTCAAAAACACTAAGCAATGAATAAAACAGGATTTCTGGTTTCTTTTCTCTTCTTTTTCTCTTGTGCCTTTTCCGCGGATGAGGATCCTGTTTTTGTACTAAAAGCCAAACCGCTTCCTGCAGCACAGCACTATTACTTGCCGAAAAACGTTGAGCGCTTCATGGGTGGGCCGGTTGAATTGACCTGGAAAACACTCACCGATGTGGAGTTCAAAGACATTTATGTCAAAGAATTGGACGCCTACTATTGGAAACCCACCTTTGGAGGAAGCATCAAAGCATTGGAAGGAAAAGAAGTTTACATCACCGGTTATGTCATTCCCGTAGACTATGATGCCAACTTCTATGTGGTTTCTCGCTATCCGTATGCCAATTGTTTTTTCTGCGGGGGAGGCGGTCCAGAATCTGTCGTTGATTTGCGCTTTACCGCAAAACATAGGGCATACAAAACCGATGAGCGATTAACCTTCAAAGGCAAACTGAAACTCAACGGGGATGATGTTTACCAAATGAATTACATTCTCGAAGGAGCCTTGGAATTCAAACCATAATCAACATTTATTACCTTTGCCCGGCAATTAATCAAAAAAAATGGCAGCTACTACCGCAGACATCAGCAATGGAATGTGTTTCCGAATGGACACACATATCTACAAAGTAATCGAATTCTTACACGTGAAGCCAGGAAAAGGTCCTGCCTTTGTAAGAACCAAATTGCGCAATTTGAACAACGGAAAAATCATTGACCATACGTTCAACTCAGGTGTAAAAATTGATACCGTTCGCATTGAAACCCGCGAGTATCAATACTTGTACAAGGACGATTCATACAATTTTATGAACATGGATGACTATGAGCAAATCACCATCCCTGAAGCAATGATCAATGCTCCCGGCTTTTTAAAAGAAGGCATGAAGTGCATTGTAATGTTCAACGCAGAAGATGATCAACCCATGTCTTGCGATTTGCCAACTTTGGTAGAATATGCAATCACTTACACAGAGCCTGGTCTAAAAGGAGATACAGCCACCAACGCCATGAAGCCAGCTACTTTGGATGTGGGCGTTGAAGTGCGTGTGCCGCTTTTCATCAATGAAGGCGACTTGATTCGAGTGGATACTTCCACGGGTCAATACCACGACCGCGTGAAAAAATAAAAATAATGAGGAGGCCGTCTTGTAGACGGCCTTTTTTTTTGCATCTTAGCCCTCTGAATATTCCATGCAACAAGGGCTCAAAGAAAAAATCAAACAACGCGATTTCAAATTGCAATCGCTGTTGGACATCACCAAGGCCATCAACGCCGATGTCCATATTGATGCCTTGTTGGCCCTTTATCAAAACATCCTGGTTGAGCAGCTATTGATTGGAAAAATCTTGCTGGTTTCCACCCAAGAAAATCCATTCCAAAACCTCATCATACACGGATTTGAAGATGCTCAACGATGGCACCCCATCATTGAGGAAAGCAATAAAAAAAACAAAGCCAAGATTGAAACCACCGAAGCCAATGGCACGCAGGTGGTAATTGTCCCGATTGAAAAAGACGGACTTCCCATTGCCTTTGTTATTCTTGGAGACAACAACGAAGAAGCCCTCAGTGTAAGCCCTTCCATCAAACACATGCGTTTTGTGCAAACGTTAACCAGTGTTTTGATTGTAGCCATACAAAACAAAAAACTCATTGCAGAAAACATAGCTCAAGCAGCTCTGAAAAGAGAGTTGGAATTGGCTGCAGAAATGCAAAACATGCTTCTGCCCAAACTACTTCCAAAAACCACCGAGCTTTCAGTAAATGCCTATTACAAATCCCATGGCCAAGTGGGGGGAGATTACTATGATTTCATTGAAATCAACAACCACGAGTGGATCTGCTGTATGGCCGATGTATCTGGCAAAGGCGTAAGTGCTGCCTTCTTGATGGCGGGTTTGCAAGCACAACTTAGGGGGTTAATTGACGTGCACGGAAATCACTTGGAAAAAATTGTTGCCGCATTAAATGCCAAAGTGCTTGACTCGGCGCAGGGCGAAAAATTCGTGACTTTCTTCATTGGTCATTTTGACTCAAACAGCAAAATTTTCTCCTACATCAACTGCGGACACAATCCTGTCATCGTGTATCAACACGCATCATCATCTTGGCTCAGTGCACAAACACCAGGATTAGGTATTGTTGAGAAACTGCCCCATCTCAGCAAAAAATCCTTGACCATTGCCGCGGGTACGCATTTGTTGTTGTACACGGATGGACTGGTGGAGGTTGAAAACGAAAACCTCATTTCTTTCGGAGAAAATGGCGTTGAGCGAGCCTTTCAACAATGGGGTCAAAAATTCTCCAATGAGTCCCTCATCGAAATGGTGACGGATTTTATAGGAAAAATGAAATTTATTGATGATATTGCCCTGTTGCATATTGTCATTCAATGAGTTCTGAAGAAAAAATAGCTTTACTGGAAAAACAAATTCAAGAGTCCCAAGAAACAAAGGAGACCATCTTGTTCATTGTTTCATCCGTATTGTCTCAAAATACCATCAAGGATGTTCTTTGGCAAATTGTAGACAATTGCATCAAGAAATTGGGCTTTACGGACTGCGTGATTTACCTGTATCAAGAAGCTTCACAATGTTTGATTCAATCGGCCGCTTTAGAAAACAAAACAATTTCTTTTCAAGAAATCAATAACCCCATCAAACTTCAAATTGGCGAAGGTATCGTCGGCAGTGTCGCGCAAATCAAAAAAGCAGAAGTGGTGAATGATACCTCTATAGACCCGCGATACATCGTTGATGACGCATCTCGGCTTTCAGAAATTGCAGTACCCATTGTATTGGGAGACAAGCTCATTGGCGTCATTGATAGCGAGCACCCTGACAAGAATTTCTATACCCAACGACATTTAGAAATCCTTTCTACCATCGCATCTCTGTGTGCTTTCAAGATTGACAGCTTGTACACGATGGAAAAAATGCAACGTGTTAACGCTCAATTGCGCATTGCACAGAAAATTGCGCAAATGGGGTCTTGGGAATTTCACACCAGTACAGGAAAACTCCATTTCCATCAACGGGTTGAGGACATGATGGTCAAACCTCGGCCTGAACCCGGATTGACCTTTGATGAATTCGAAGCCAATTTGCACCCTTCAGACGCAAAAACTTTTCGGGACAATTGGAAAAGGTTTGTTGAACAAGACATTGCCGAACCTGGATATATCAGAATACTCCTAAATGGTCACCAACGAGATATTCTATGGCGCATCGCTGATAAAAAATACATCGAATTCGACAAATCCGGCATCATCCCAGGGGTATTTTTAGACATCACCGATATCCGAAATCTTGAAAAAGAAAAAGGTCATCTTGTATTGGAATTGACCAAAAGAAACCAAGCCCTTTCTCAATTCAACAAGATCATCTCCCACAACTTGCGCGCACCGGTGGCCAATATCATCGGCATATTGCAACTCATGGAACATTTGGAGTCAGAAGATGAAGAACGCCCTGCCTTGCAACAAGAATTAACGCATTTGGCCGCAGGCGTAGATGGCATCATCAAGGACCTGAATGGGGCCCTCAGCCACAACATTGAAATAAATGAAGCCAAATCCAAAATTGCCTTTGCCGACATCTTTCAAACCAATGTAGATTTATTGTCCTCTGCCATTAAAGAAGTCCATCCAATCTTAAACATTCAATGCAAAGCAGAATTTGCATTTGGATTTCCGGCCTACCTCAATTCCATTTTCTACAACCTGTTGGCCAATGCACTAAAATACCGTGACTCCAATCGACAATTGATCATTGACATCGAAACATTCACCGATGTCAACCATGTTCATGTTGTTTTTAAAGACAATGGAAGAGGAATCAACTCCTCTCCATCAGATGATAAAATTTTTGGTCTCTACACCCGCTTTCACAAAGAGATTGAAGGAAGAGGATTAGGACTATTCATTACCAAACAACAAATTGCCTTCATGGGCGGTACCATATCAGCAGAGGGTGTGGAAGGAGAAGGCTTAACCATTAGAATTCAACTACCCAAAATGTAACCACCATGATCATCATCATCGACGACGATCCCATCAGCAGTAAAATTGCCGCGCTTTCCATCAAAAAAGGAATTCCAGATTATCCTTGCCTGATTTTTAATAATCCAAAAGTTGCTTTAAAAGACATTGAAGAACTAAAAAGTAAAGAACCAAAAATCAACCCCCTCTTGCTCATTGACATCAATATGCCGGAAATGAATGGATGGGAATTCATCGAAGCGCTAAACGTTCTCATACCCGAGTCAGAAAACCGTTACAAAGGAATGATTCTTTCCTCTTCCGTTGATCCCGCTGATATCGAAAAAGCCAAAACCTACCAAAGAATTATTCAATTTCTAACCAAACCATTTACGGTAGAAACCACCCTGCAGATCAAACAGTATTTGGTTTAATTCGCATATCTCTTTCGGCCAAATAAGCCACTGCCATCCAGAAAGGAACCGCAATCTTATCTGCGTCCAAAAAGTTGTTCAAAAAGCCGTGGGCAAAATAGGTGACCAGGCCCAAGAACAGCCCCATCACCAATAATTTTTCTTCATACTGATGGGTGTTTTGGTACACCCTAAACCCCATGAACATGACCAATAGCACAAAGGCGATATAGATCAACATACCCAAAAACCCTTGCTCAGACAATGGTCCCAAAAACTCAGAGTGGGCATTGCCCCCATCACCGCGGTTCGTACTGATAATGGTTTTGTCCTGCGCCCGCTGAAATGGCGCGTATTCAAACTGATACATTCCTGGACCCCAGCCAACAATAGGACGCTCTTCAAACATGGCAATCGCACAATTCCAGCGGTTCAACCGTTCCAAATTGGACGCATCTGAGGACACATTGGAAATGGACTTGATGTGCTCATCCATCCGATCTGAGCTCTCCTTTTTGTTGCGGTTCAGGTTGATTTTAATATCATCCCAAGTGATCGTGGTCACTGAGCCAAAAGTCAATCCAAAAAACAATACCCATCTGAATGGCACTCGAATCACCATCAAAACGCCGATGCCCGCAGCTACAACAACGGACAACCAAGCAGCCCGTGTGTACGACAGCACCAAACCTATGGTTAGCGTGACACTGCCTACGATATAAAAAAATCGCAACAATGGATTGTGCTGGCGCGAAAACAATTGCAACACCACAAAAGGAAACACCAAGGCCAAGGCTGCGCCATATACCGTATGATCCTTGAAAATCGGCTCCATCACCC
>JBDKGG010000062.1:0-3630 GCA_039798325.1 Bacteroidota bacterium | reverse complement strand
AATTCCTGGGATTGCCTTCTCCCGTCCCCACCCAAATCACATCGGGATGAGCGGGAGATATTTTTATGGAACCAATGCCCAACACGGCTTGTTGATCAAAAATGGGTTCCCATGTAGTGCCGGCACTTTCACTTTTCCAAACACCGCCTGATGCCGCGCCGATGTAAAGGGTATGAGTGGATAGATCCGTGTCAATGGCTGTAACCCGTCCACTTGTGGTAGCAGGACCAATTGAACGCATGCTCATCCCTTTGAACATTTCCAATTGACCAACGGAGCTGATGGAGATCAGCGAAAGAATTCCAATGAAAAATTTTCTCATGTGTTAAAAATACGCATATCTTGCCCGTACAATCAAAAAATGAAAGTCAGCATTATCACCGTATCCTACAACAGCGGAAGGACCATTGAGGCCACCATCCGCAGCGTATTGGCGCAGGATGATGCCGACATGGAATACATCATCATTGATGGAGGTTCCAAGGACAATACGATGGATATTGTTTCAAAGTATCAGCATAGAATTGCCCATGTTGTCTCTGAACCTGACCAAGGGATGTACGATGCGATGAACAAGGGTATTGGATTGGCCACAGGTGATTTGATTGGTATTTTAAACAGCGATGATACCTATGCTTATCCCAGCGCTGTTTCGGATGTTGTGCATGCGCTAAAGGAAGCCGATGGTGTGTATGCCGATTTACAATATGTTCATGCAGACACCGGTAAGGTGCTCCGATATTGGAAGTCTGGAAATTATCGGCATGGCGATTTTTTCAAGGGTTGGATGCCGCCGCATCCCACCTTCTTTTTATTAAGAAAACATTACACGGCTTTCGGTCTTTACGTTACCGACCAAGGTACTGCAGCAGATTATGAATTGATGTTGCGCATGGTGCACAAGCACCAATTGAAGTTGTCTTATTTACCAAAGGTGTTGATTCAAATGAAAATGGGAGGCGCTTCCAATGTCACCTGGAAACAGCGATGGAAAGCCAATCAGCAAGATCGTTTGTCTTGGCAGATGAATGGACTAACACCAAAGTGGTACACCTTGTGGTTAAAGCCGCTGCGTAAGATTTTTCAGTTTTTTTAATTGAGAAACAAATTTTGGCTGCTGCTTTTTATTTATAAACGCTGAGGTCCAGAGAATGCGCGAAGTGCGCAAAGATTTCGGTGGTTTTTAGTTCAGACGGTCAAATTTTATTTCAGTTGATGGCATCATTTTTTAAATCGAAACCTTAATACCCAACCAAACCATTCTTCCCGCTTGCGGATAATAGAAACGCTCGTCAATGCGTCTTCCGTAAATGTATCCATAGGTGTATCCATTGCTGACATATTGGGTGCTCAGAAGATTGTTTATGGTCAATGAGGTTTGAATTTCTGATCGAGCCATGGTCTTGGTATGTTGTAGTATCAAATCTTGCACTTGGTAAGCAGGCAGAGATCTGTCTCCATTCCCGGTATTGTCCATAAACTGTTGTCCGACATATTTCCATTGCCAGCTCATTTGCCAATTTTTAGCCAAGTTGTATTGTAGAACAAAGCTAGAAATGCTTCTAGGTGCAAAGGCAATGGGTGTGTTGTGATGGTGAATGGAGACAATGTCAAATCCGTTGGTATAGTCATAGAGAATCTCATCATAAGCCAAGATGCGGTGATCTGATAAGGTTAGATTTCCGTATAATCTTAGATTTCGATTGAATAGGGTTACATCTTTGATGCTTTCCAACTCTATTCCTCTTCTGAAGCTGGATGAAATGTTGGTTCTTAGAGGAGCGCCAACATCATTCAATGCACCCGTTAGGACCAATTGGTCTTTGTACTGCATCCAAAATAGATTCACTGAAAATTGTGTGAGTTTTACTTGGGGTTTATTTCCGTTGGGATGAATGCCCTTTTGATCAAAATCCAATTGACTGTTGACGTCCCATCTTCTCCAGGTCCAAGAAAGCTCATTGTCCAACATGTATTCCGGTTTAGGCAATTGCGCATTATCGACGTAGTCGTTTCTGTTGGGCTCTTTGCCAATCCAGGCAACAAGACCACTGATTTGATTTTTGCGATTGATTCTGAAACTTGCTCCAGCCTTTGGATTAAAGAAAATCAAATCGTTATGGATATTGTAGCTCATCAAATCATTGCTAACACCTGTTGTATTATAGTTCACTCTTCTCAATTGCAGATCAATGAAGCCATTCCATGATGAACGTTGATGAAAATACTGTGTATAGAAAGTTTGATCTGATTTCTGTGCATTGCCTTGGTAGTAAGGATTACTGAAATCATATTCGGGCATGGGGTTTATTTTGATCACCTCTCCGAAATGATGCCCCAGATATTGCATGCTGTATATCCCTGCATGAATATTGTTGAATTCATTGATGCTATAACTCAATCGAGAGGAAAGACCGATTAAGTTATTGTTCAGCCATCTTCTTCTGATGATGTCTGCATCCTCTATCAATACCCCATCGGATGTATTGGGGATGAATCCTGGTAAGTTATAGTTGGCCAAGGCGGTTCCTAACTTTTGTTCTTCAAAGTAGCCCGCGCCTCTGGTATGAAAAATACTGGTGTGCCACTTGAAATTGTTTTTGAAATATAACGCATGAAATTGCTGATGGTGTTGCTGGTATTGGTCTACTTGGTTAGGATGCGTATAATAATTGTAAGTTCTTCCGGATTGGATGAGATTGTTCAACTCAGCATCGGTTAATCCATTTCTCCATGAAAAGTTGATCATGTCTGTTGTGTTTCCGTACAATCTTTCGTGCGGAGTACCATACCATGATTGATAGGTTCTTTCATTGCCTCCAAAAGCGGTCAATAAGAATTTCCAATGCAGGGTGTTTTTTTGTAAGTCAAATTGGTATCCATTCATTAAAGCGCTTGCTCTGTCGATATAGCCATCGCTATTCACCTGAGAAAGACGAGCATTGAGAAAAATACCCTTTCCCATTTTTATTCTTTCCAATTGGATGGTTTTTCTCAAGCTATTGAAACTTCCCCATTGCATGGCATAAGATATTTTGCTTGGCAAGTTCAGGTTCTGATCAATGGAATTGATGTGAATTGATCCTCCAAATGCACCAGGTCCTGCAGTGCTTGGACCAGCCCCACGCTGGATCTGAATGTCCTGTGTGCTGGAGGCCAAATCGGGCAAATTGACCCAAAACACTTGTTGGCTTTCGGCATCGTTTAATGGAATATTGTTGATCGTAACATTGATGCGAGAGGGATCGCTTCCCCTAATCCACAGTCCTGTGTATCCTACTCCCGTTCCTGCATCGCTCGTTGATACCAAGGAAGGTGTAAATCGAAGCAAATAAGGTACATCTTGGGCAGTGTTTAATCGGCCCAATTCTTTGGCGGTGATATTGCTATGGGCCACCGGTGATTTTTGGTCAACAAAAGTGGGGGAGTCTCTGATGATAAGTGGATTGCCCACCAAAAGGGGAATGGAATCAGGAACGGGTCTTTTCGACGGAACCAAACTTTTTACTGGTTCAATAACTTGAGACCACCCCGTGTGTGTCATTATCCCAACCAGAATGGCCAAGCATGCGCTTTTTTTCATTTGTCTTAAAATACAATGGCATTGGTCATGACAATGCAATTTACTTT
>JBDKGG010000061.1:0-44015 GCA_039798325.1 Bacteroidota bacterium | reverse complement strand
CCCAAACAATATCCGAGATTAAATCGTTTTGTCGATCCCTCCTGTGCAAAAGTGACAAGGGTCGACGCCAAAAAGACAATAAAGAAAAACGCCTTATTGCAATTCAAATTCTGTTGCATTGACTACCTCTTGGGTTGATGTATTGGTAATAAAAGCCACAACCGTCATGTGATTGCCTTGCCATCCTGATTTCAAAGGATAAGTGTAACTCTTGGTAATCATTGCTCCTGAAGTGGGATTGGAAACCAAATCATTGCCCATTGGCTGAGTCACCGCATCCCGCAAGACATGTCTGTGTTCATAGGTCAAAATATCCGATGGACTAGCATTGTAGTCCAATTGCGCACTAATGATGTGCGATTCTATCAATAAAACCGTCAATGCATAATTACCAGACATCGCTTCATTGAACTGAGAAGCGGTGTGAATATTGATCACATTGTCCTCTGATACAAATTCAGCCTCTACTTGCACCGCGGCAGTGGGCGTTTCGTTCTTGGCGTCTAGGATTAAACCTTGCCATGCGCCTGGGTTTCCTGGATCCAAATAGTGAAACGTACTCAAACTTCCGTTGCGATCGATTCTACCACAAGGATTGAATCCACCTTGCAATTGCGACCAATACAAATTGCCCGGCAAAGTGTTATAATCGGCCTCATAAGGAGCGGCCTTGGGCTCTGCCAATGTTCCAGCATGCACCGCAACCGTTACCAAACGTTCTCCCATGGCCGAATCCAGTTGATTGACCAAATAGGTTGCCGCTGGACAAAAGCCGCATTTGTGTCCCGTGAATTCCTCCAAAAGCACATTCTTCTGAATATTGTCTGCAAAGACAAAAGTTGGTGCAGGACCATACACTTCATCTTTGTAACGGTACTTCACTGCGTTTACTGGTGATTCGATTTTGTCACATGATGACCAAATCAACGCACTCAAAACAAAAAAACCGAGAATCTTTTTCATGATTAAAAGCTGCTGGTAATACTGATTTCAAAACCGTTGGTTGCTGGAACGGCACGGCAAACTCCCCCAATGCAAAACACCCCTTCACGTCGCTTTCCATATCCCACGGTAACACGGTGTGGACCATTGATATATCCTACTGTGCCAAATAGATAATCAATCTTCTTGGCTTCAACCGGATTTCCACTGTTGTATTGATTGACAACACCCACAGTCCAATGCGGACTTCTGGTATATTCGACAACGATGGTTTCCCAATCTCCCTTGTCTTGCTTGGTATGCAACTCTTGCAATTCAATACGAATATTGTCCTTCTTGCTCAACTTGTATCCCAATTCCAATACCTGAATATTGGCAAATAGTAGTCCTTTGAAATCACTCGTAACAGGTGTAGCCTTGGTATTGAACTCCAAATAGTAGAAGGTATAAGTAGCCTGAAACTCTTTGGTCAATTTGCGTTTGAATTCAATGTTGAAATCACGCACATATTTGGTCTTTCCAAATCCCAAAGAATTTACCTTGTAGGATTCTGTGAAGGCCTGTATTCCCTCATAATGGGTGGTGTCCAAACAATTGGCTGCGGCGTAGCTCGCAGTAATCTGCGTACCGTACTTGCCCCCCAACTTGCTTCCTTTGGGGATGGTATAAAAAGCTTCCAACATAAAACTCGCTTCCCCTTTGAGTGGTGTAGCGTAGGGATAAAGTGTAGAAGCCAAATTATAGGTGTGCTGCTTGGTAATGGCTGGCGTATAATTCAACGGGACATCAAACAACTTCAAATTGCGGTCACCTCTAAAACTCAAGTTGTCTATGCTCTTGGCCATGAGATTGAATCCCATACCCTTTTTGCTGTATGAAGAATTGACAAAAATTCCTTGGCCTTCTTTGTAAATGTATCCATTGTCTGCGCTGGGATCGTTGATCTTTCTGGCATATTCACCAGACAACATCCATCCTCCACGTTGTAATAAAATTCTACCAGAATACATTGCGACATTATCGGGAATCGTAAATACCAAACTGTCCACGAATCTGCTGCCCCCCTCTTGGTATCGGCTGACAAAACTTCCACCAAGGGTTAATCGTGTTTTGGCTGATGCCCAATTCTTATTCAAATCATTGATGGCGATTTCACCATCCAAACCGCGCACAATACCATCGGCATGAATAATCTGATTGTCAAAATCCAAACGTTGGCGACCAAAAACTCCTTTCAAAGCAATTCCCTTTGCGGGTCGGAAAACCACTCTGGCCCCATCCATGGCGTTGTCTATTCCCAGATTGGGTTCCCAATAAGTCCTGAGCGTTAATCCATTTCCAAATTGCTCATAGAAATTTCCGATGGTCACTTCAAAGGTCGAATCGGCATAGGTTAAATAGCGATTTCCGATACCTGTTCCCTTGAAACGATTTTGCGCGCTGTAGCCCTGTAGAGCATTTTGATAGGTCTCCAATCGCCATCCTGCTGTGACGTTTCCGTAGGTGTAGGTGAAGTTTCCAAATCCATTCATCGCCGCCTTGGACGGAGGAACGGTTGCGTTGATTAAACTATCCGCACTGTATTGCTGCGCGATGAATTGAAAATTCCCCCGCAGAATTCCTTGCTTGGGTTGCTCCTGTGCCCAGGTTGTCAAAGAGCACAACAACAATAAAGTCCCTATAATTCGTTTCATGTTCAAATATACGTCTTAGTTATTTCCAATGAGTTCTTGTTCGATATGCTTCATGCGTAATTTCATCTCTGCTACCTGCTGGTAATATTCCTCCTGACCCTTGAATACATCCTTCATGCTAAAATAAAATTTGATCTTGGGCTCTGTACCACTGGGACGTGCAGAGATGGTAGAACCATCCTCCAAGATAAATTGCAGTACATCCGACTTTGGCTGCTCCAAAGCATAAGTTGTTCCATTGGACAACGTTGCTTTTTGCAACTGATAATCACGCAATTCTATGACCGCCTTGCCTCCAAGACTTTTTGGTGGTTGCGATCTGAAAGCACCCATCATCTCCTTGATCTTCTGAACCCCATCCAATCCCTTGAGGGTAATGGAAACCAACTCCTCATGGTACAATCCAAATTGCGCATATATATTCATGAGCAAATCCCAAAGACTGCTCTCGTTGGCCAAGGCATGAGCCCCTGCCTCACTCAAAGCAGCCGCTGAAATGACAGCATCTTTGTCACGAACATCATCCCCAATCAGATAACCGTAACTCTCTTCACCACCGACCAAAAATTTCTCTTTTCCTTCTCGCTCACGAATCACCGCTGCGATGTATTTGAAACCCGTGAGTGTTGAGTAGCAGGGAACACCAAAGGAGGTAGCGATATCTTCTATCAATGTCGAGGTGACAATGGTACGTGCCGTGAAATAAGGAAGGCCTGAAGGATGCATTTTTCCTTTTTGCTTCAATTGATGATAGGCCAAAATAGCGCCGGTCTGATTGCCATTGAGCAAGGCCATTTTTCCAGTATGATCCCTAACGCACAAACCCACGCGATCCGCATCAGGATCCGTGCCCAGTACCCAAGCCGCATTGGTTTGCTCGGCCAAGTCAATGGCCATGGCCAAAGCTTCTCTTTCCTCAGGGTTGGGTGATTTGACCGTTGGAAAATTCCCATTGGGCACTGCTTGTTCTTGAACCACATGGACATTCGCAAATCCCATTTGTTTCAAAAGCTGCGGCACCATGGTAATTCCTGTACCATGAATGGAGGTAAAAACAATGGGGGTATTGGCCACTTTTTGAATGGCCAATGGGTTGTTCACCAAGGGCAACATGGCGTTCAAATAATTTTCATCCCAAGAGTCATCGAGAAAATGAAGCAAATCATTATTGCCTTGAAAGACAACATCGTTGAATGAAGCCACCTGACGAACACAATCGATGATTCCTTTGTCTTGAGGGGGAACCACTTGGGCACCATCTTGCCAATACACTTTGTAACCGTTGTATTCCGGAGGGTTGTGCGAGGCCGTAACCACAATGCCGGCTTGGCATCCGAGCTGTCGCACCGCAAAAGACAAGACAGGAGTGGGTCGCAATGCTGCGAACAAATACACTTCGATGCCGTTTCCGGTGAGGACATCAGCAGCTGTTCTGGCCAGGGTATCCGATTGATTTCTGCTGTCATAGGCGATGGCCACCTTGGCTGGACCTTGCACCTCACGGCGAATATAATTGGCCAAACCTTGAGTGGCTGAGCCTATCGTGTAGCGGTTGATGCGCATCGCGCCGATGCCCATCACCCCGCGCAGTCCACCGGTACCAAATTCTAAATCTTGATAAAAAGCCTCTTGCAAGGCTGATCCATTCTCCGCCATTAAAGCTTTCACTTCATTTTGGGTAGCTTCATCTACCGCATTCACCAGCCAAGAGGCTGCTCTCTCCATTGCATTCATTGTGCATCTTTCTTTTTGTCCCAACAGTGTTGCAGTTGCGTTCTCCAAGGGGCGGGAACGATTCCAGTTTTGGATTGGAACAAAATACTGTCCAACTTGGAATAGGAAGGTCGCTTGGCCTTTTGTGGAAAATCATCACTGCTAACGGGAGACAAGTTAATAGGAATCTCAGCAAGTTCGAATATTTGCTGTGCAAAATCATACCATGAGCCGATGCCTTCGGGGCTATAATGCAGCAGACCATGCACATTGCATTGGCCATTGAAATGCAACAAAATGGCTTGGTAGATGTCTTGGGCCAGGTCGTCTACAAAAGTTGGACTACCCAGTTGGTCATGGACCACATTCAAATGATCTTTGGTTGTCCCCAGTGACAACATGGTTAAGAAGAAGTTTTTACCACGGTTCCCATACAGCCACGACACCCGAAAGATGGTGTGTTGGGGGAAAAGGCGCTGAACAATGCCCTCACCAGCGAGTTTGGAACGACCATAAGCGTTGAGTGGAGCGGGAGTGTCTTGTTCTGTGTAGGGAATATTTTTGGTCCCATCAAAAACGTAATCGGTCGAAAAATAAATAAGCCAAGTTTTTGAAGCATCAATGCATTGTGCCAAAGTAATGAGGCTGGTCGCATTGATGAAAGTGGCTTGGACTTCTTGCTCCTCTGCCAGCTCTACGTTGGTGTAGGCCGCAGCGTGGAAGATGATGTCAAAAGTATTTTTTGCGAAATAGGTATGGATGCTGGCAGCATTGTTCCAGTCGAGTTCACTTCGAGACGGGGTGGCGATATGGCCATTCCAGTTGTTGCTTTTCAGCAGCTCAGCAAAAGCAAACCCCAACTGACCTGAATACCCAGTCACCAAAATCGATTTCATTTGACTAAGATAAGGGGAAAACCGCACGATCACTTATTCTCCGTCACCCTAACCTTTCCCACCAACTGCCCTTTGATTTCAATGACTTTGAAGAGATATTCTCCAATAACCATCTCTTGTCCCTTGACCGGAAAATTCTCCAAACAATGCAGAATCATTCCATTGATGGTATCGTATTTCTCTTCATCCTCTTCCAACTTCAATCCGTACTGATCATTCACGTGCTTGATCTCATCTCGTCCCGTGAAAATATAACTGCCATCCGCTTGCGGATTGGTCACCATCTCTACGACATCATGCTCGTCCTCAATCTCTCCCACTATCTCCTCTATGATGTCTTCCAATGTGGCCAATCCTGCAGTTCCGCCAAACTCATCGACAACGATAAAGACCTGCTTCTTTTCCCGAATATTCATGCTCAACATTTCTTGCGCGGGCATGGCCTCTGGGATAATGGCTACGGGTCGAATCAAATTCTGAATCCGCGTGGGCTGACTCAACAAATCAAAAGAATGAACGTAACCAATGATGTTATCAATGTTGTTTTTAAAGACCAATATTTTAGACAATTGTGAATCAACAAATCTACTTTTCAGATCGGCCACACTAATGGTCAAAGGCACAGCAACGATTTCATTGCGGGGAATCATGCAATCCCGGGCCTTGACCTTTGAAAAATCGAGTGCATTCTGAAAGATCTCAATCTCGTGATCCATGGTGGTTGTGGGATCCTGCTGACCAGTGACTTTCTCCAAATAATCATCCAAGTCGACACGACCAAAAACCCGCTTTTCATTTTCCGCATTGGCTTTCTTACCTAAAATCAAATGTGCCAACATCATCACCAGCATGGCAAATGGCCATAAGATGATGCACCACAACAACATGGGAACTGCCAAGATATTGAGCCATCTATTGGGCGAGTGGGTCACCATGATCTTGGGCAAAAACTCCCCAAAGACCAAAATGATGATGGTAGATAAAATGGTTTGAACCAAAAGCAATCCCCCTTCACCCAGAAATAGCGCTACCTCGTGCAGGTGATTCTCAATGCCTGAAACAATTTCATCGCCCAACTTCATTCCAAAAACCACCAACCCGATGTTGTTGCCTACCAGCATGGCGGATAAAAACAATTGTGGACGATTGATGAAATAAGAAACGATATTGGCCGACCACAAGCCTTGCTTTTTATCCAACTCTACCTTCAAGTGGTTGGCCGATAAAAAAGCCATCTCCATCCCACTGGAGAATGCACATACTAGGGTGCTAATAATGACCCACAATAACCAATTGTCCGAAGCCGCCTCCATTTACTGTTGTTCTTGATTGCGCTTCATGCGCTCGTACATTTTTTTTCGAAAATAATACCAAACAAATGCAATCACTGGGATGACCAAATTGTTGCTCTCCTTTTCAAAGCCATTGAGGCCAATTCTAAATATCGCGTAGATGGTGGTGGCGATGGCAACGGCCAACCAAAAGTGAATGAGTAAACGGGTAAATTTGTCCATTAATCGATGTTATTGTTGAGGTTCATTTGACCGGTAGGTTTCAAAATCTGGTACTCGGTAAAAGCCGCATTGCTCACCAAGCCTTTTCCATGCAAAATACCCGTTTTGGTTTGTATGGTGACCCAATCATCGGTTTTAATCAAATCACTGTCACGATAAAAAATCACAGATTCTGACAGCATATACTCCTGGTCACTGTTGATCATCTTCACATTTCCATTGGCCTTGAAAACACCCGATTTCTCCCAAAAATCCCCCGTCTTTGCAGTCAATACCGCATCTCCTTCTTGGTTGTCATAAAAGGTCATTTTAAATCCTGTTCTGGCGACAATGATGCTCGTATCCTGAACAAACCGCTCCAACAAGGGAGACTCCAATCGGGTGGAACGCTCTCCTCGTTCTGAAAAGATATAATCTGCATCAATGATGGACTGCACTGGATAATTAAAATCATCGGTCACCGCCTTGATTTCGGCAATTTCATTTTGACATGAAATACAACCAATAAGAATCGATGCTATGAATGTGGCTCTTGTTTTCATCAATCGTATTTACGCACCAAGAACCACTTCTCAAAGGGCTGCATTTGGAAACCTATAGAGATGACATTTTGATGAACACTTAACAAATCTAACGCTTCCTTGCTGATGTTTTGAAAAGAAAAATGCAACGAAGAATTGGACTTGGAAGCGCGCAGCGGAACGGTTATGCCAGCAGACCACGTCTTGAGTTGGACTGCCTTGCCATCCAATTGAATGTTCTCTGAACCCCAAGTATATCCGGCTCGGTATCGAATGCTGGACCAAAAATTATTGGACCGTTCAACTGAAAAAGGTTGGGCCTCAATGAAACCTGCATACCGTTCACTTTTCGTAAAATTGTTTACGGTATTCAAAGAGAATGTCGTAGATAGATTTGACCAATCCTGGGTGCTGTATTGTGCACCCAAAGTGTATTTACCGCCTGATTTATTCAACCAAGTTAACATCCCTGAAAGTTTCCATTGATCCGGTGTTTTCAATTTTCCCTTTCCACTAACCAAGACGTATCCAGTATCCAAAGTAATGTCATCTCCTCCATAGGGAACGGTGCTCACTCCATAAATACGCTCATTGGCTTTTAAGTCAAAAGATGGCGAATAGATGGCGCTTGTGGTCAACATCAAAAGATGCTGTTTTCCTGATTTCTTGACATTTCCCAGAAGGGGTGCTTGATGCATGACAGAAACATCATACCGCATGGTTTTCACTTCCAACCACTGATCAAAACGCGTGTCATACATTTGGGTTGAGTTGAAATCCATTTTGCGATGAAAACTCATTGCTCCAAACATAAAATATCCGTTTACCCCAAAAGACAATTGCTGTCCCATGTAGTGGGCACTGTCGGCGCCCCATGCAAAACTTCGCGCACCTCCAAAAACCAATTGATGAATACCGCCTTCTCCACTGAACAACTCCTTACCTCCCACAGAGTCATTGACCGTAAAGCTTTGACCCATATTGTAACCAACTCGGCTATAATTGTTCAGCCCTACTGCAAATCCATATGGAGATCCCTGGCGTTTAAACGCAAAAGCTACTTCTCCTACCTGACCACCTCTATAGGGAGATGCAGAAATATTTCCTTTGTATTTGGTCTCACCGACCATCATGCTGGACTGGAAAGTAGTTTCCTTTAACCAAGCATAAGAGGCTGGGTTGTCCAATAAGACAATATTCAAATCAGTTGGAACCAATGAGACTCCAGCCAAACCTCTGCTCAGTGCATTGTCTTGGATGCTGCGCTCTCCAATTCCCCATCTTGTAAATGGATCGTTCATGATATACTGCGCATCCAGATACTGAACACAAGACAACACCACGATAACAATCAACAATAATCTAGCCTTCATTCAACCAATAATTTAATCCCCAAAGATTCAAGTGATCGATGATCACAAATCGTTCTTTGAAATGGTTTTCCAAATGTACAACATCACTCCCGGTTAAAACGACATGTTCTAACTGGTGAGCCTCACAAAATAAGTCAATCATTCCCTCCAATTCTTTATTCCAACCCGTCATTCCCCCCACCTGCAAATTTTTCAATGTTCCGTTGTTGTTGATTACTGTCTCATGATTCACCATCGGCAACTGAGCGGTAAAATGATGCATTGCGTTCCAGCGCATTTGCAATCCAGGAGAAATGGCCAAGCCTGAAATAACCCCTTTATTCAAAAGGGTGTAGGTGATACAAGTTCCGACATCAATGACCAATAATGCAGATGAAGTTGGCAATAGCGCGCGCGCACCGATTACCGCAGCGATGCGATCCAACCCCATGGATTCTGCGGGTTGATAATCCCATTCAAAGAACTGAACTGAAGCCACTGAAAGCCTCTCGACGTTAGAATCTTTGAGCCAAGGCAAATCACCTCTAACTGAACTGGAAGCAACGCGATGCGGTGGGTAGGTGGTGGCTATAGCCTGCCATTCCTCCTCCGTAGGATCTTGACGGAACTGAAACACCTCTATCAATTGATTGTCAGAGAAAACACCCCACTTAATCGAGGAATTGCCAGCATCGATGCACCAAAGAAATTTTTTCATTATTCCCCCTTGTGCAACAATGTCACCAAGCCCCGGGCTTCAATGGGTTGTCCACCACCCATGGTGTATCGGATATAATAGACGTAAACACCTTGCGGGATCAATTTACTATCTTCTGTTATTCCTGTCCAGCCTTGATGGTAATCATGGCTCTCAAAAAGTACATCTCCCCATTTGCTATAGACATACATCTCGTATTTGTCCAAGGGAGAGTAAGAGATGACGGGCATAAAAGTGTTGTTCACCCCGCCAATTATGAAAGCATTGGGAACAAAAAACTTGGGCTCATGAATCAAAACCACTTCATTGGAAAAGACAGAAAATGTCGTATCAAAATTCACCGATGGGTTGGATTTTATTTCCAATCTATAAGTCACATAACCATCTGATTGGTACAAAGAATCAATGTTGTCATTATAATAAATCCCGTTAATGATTGGATTTCCCAAAACCTCGTACAATCCGAACTCTCCAACTTTGCGATGCAATACAAACTCATTGATACCTTCAGACCATGTTTCATAGGGTTTCCACTGCAATAAATTTTCATATTTCCCATCCAATTTAAGCCCTTCCAATAAGACATTTTTGCAGGAATTACTCACATAAACTGTATCATTACATTGATTAAAAACCAATACCCTAAACTTGTATCTAAAAAAGTCAGGATCTAAATCATTGACATGAAATACAACAGGTGTCACAGCGTTCGTTTTCTCTTCAATGTAGTTCCATGTCTGCAAAAAATCATCAAATCGTTGCAGCTCATAGCGGTGGGTAGTAGGTGTGACGGAAGTTTGAAAAGTTACCGTAATGGATTTATCCAACTCAACTGAAACACCAGATAAGTAATTATTAGCAGGAGGAACAGGATAATTCAGGGTAATGCTCTGCACATTGCTGACGGCAAAATATCCATCATTGGCTGTGGCCAAGACGTAAAAGCTGTGATTCAGATCAACAAAGCCATTGAGATTAGCGGACCACTGTGTGGTATTGCCGTTGACAACACCCAATTGCGTGAACGTGCCATTGGCCTCAGCATGAAAGATGGTATAACTGGCTACACCATTTTCCCATCCCTGATATGCGGTCCATTGCAATTGAATTTGATCCGTGCATGGGATTTGATTCACTGGTGACAACAATACGGCACAATTGCATGTGCTTCCTGTTACACTGGTATTGGGAGAAGGAGGATTTCCATTGGGACAACCATCAAATGCTGCCAATAAATAACATCCTGACTGAGTGGCACTATTGACGTTTACGTCAATGTAGGAAGTTGTAGGAACAAATAGTGTTTCAGCAATCGCCACGGACCCACCAGAACAACGGTACAAAATATAACCTTCTGTATCGGTTGATGTGCTTGGGGACCAACTGATCATTGGATTTCCATTAGAGACACTGACAGATGTTACTACGGGAACAGCGGGAGGTGTTTGATCATTAAAAACACCCTCAGAAACATTGGAAACATTGAGGCAGGTTCCCAATTGGGTGGAAACCACAAAAGACATTAATGCATTACAAGTGGTTACCTCTACGCTGTAGTGGCCACTTCCATCCGTTACCAAAACTGAGTTGTTCCATGAAGTATTGATATCGTCCCAAATCAAATTGAACGTACCGCTGGCATCTCCAGACCAATCAACATCAACAAATCCCAAGGGGGACGAGGAAGCTGTCGCGGTTAAAAAAGTATTGCAATGAATCAGACCAGGATCTGACATCAAATTCCCTGCGCCTGTGTTGTATTCAACTACAATATAATAACAAATCTCATCCAATGCTGCGTCATTGATGTTATCGACAAATGTGGATGTATTGATGTTGTTGATTTGAGCAATTTCATTGAATGGTCCACCAGAGACCGACGCGAAAATATGATAAGCCACAAACTCACCATTGGTATCATTCAGGGGGCTCCAAATAATACTGGATTCGCCATTGATGTCCACCTGAGAACAATTGATATCAGGAGGAAGCAATTGAGCACTCATTACATTCTCAGTCCATGAAATAAAAACGAACAACACAACCAAGCCGAAGTATTTGATGCTTTGAAACATGTTATCTACTAATTTTTTCGATGGTCGCATTAAATTCAGACATGGTTTGATCGATAATTTCTTGGGCCGACTGAATGTTGTCCAAACGAGCAGAGACTTGTCCAATCTCTAACTCTCCTTCTACCATATCCCCCTCAAACATTCCTCTTTTGGCCCTTCCTCTACCCAATAACGCTTTCAGCTCTTCATTTGTTGCACCGCCTTGATAAGCCAAACGAACTTGATCGGCAAATGGATTATTGAGCAAGCGAACAGGCGTAATTTCTTTCAACGTAAGATGGGTGTCTCCCTCCTTCGCCGAAATAACGGCAGCTTTGAATGCTTCGTGCGCCGAAGACTCTTTACTCGCTACAAAACGAGACCCCATTTGAACGCCTTGAGCGCCCAATGCAAAGGCCGCCAACATGGAACGACCATCAGCAATTCCGCCTGCAGCAATAACTGGAATTTTCAGGGCATCCACCACTTGAGGAATCAAACATAGCGTGGTGGTCTCCTCTCGACCATTATGCCCTCCTGCCTCAAATCCTTCTGCAACTACAGCGTCGCATCCTGCTTCTTGCGCTTTAACGGCAAATTTTGAACTAGAAACCACATGAATCAACTTGCATCCGGCCGACTTAAACGTATCCGCGTACAATCTTGGATTACCCGCAGAGGTAATCACCACAGGAACGCGTTCTTCCAAAATGATTTGAATGTGATCGGCCACTTGCGGATAAATCAAAGGTAGATTAACGGCAAAAGGACGGTTAGTAGCTGTCTTGCATTTTTTGATTTGATCTCGCAGAACATCCGGATACATTGACCCTGATCCTATGGTTCCCAATCCTCCTGCATTGCTCACAGCCGCTGCCAACTCCCAACCCGAACACCAAATCATCCCGCCTTGTACAATGGGATACTTGATACCTAGTAGATCTGAAATGTCATTCACGCTTTAAAAATACAGCAAAATCGAAGACAATCTTAATTTTTTGACTTGAACCAAAAAAACCTTATCTTCGTTGCTCACTTTTCTGAACCATGAAAAAAATAGCACTTTTTTTAATGTTGGCTTTTGCGTTAAATCAAGACGCTTCTGCGCAGTTTAAATACGATTATGGTTTCAGATTTGGGGCTGCCAATTATTTAGGAGATATTGGGGGGAAAAACCTACCCAGGAGGGATCTTATCGTTGATATGCATCTTCCGAGCACACGATGGGCTGTGGGTGCATTTATTAGAAAAAGGAAGAATAAAAAATTGGCTTTTTCCGGTACATTTGATTACATCCGTATTCAAGGCACTGACCAATTGACAACTTATTTCCCCAGAAGAGCCAGGAATCTTACCTTTAAAAACGACATGTTTGAGCTTGCCGCAAGAGCAGAATATACTTTGTATTACGATAGTGACCTCAGCAATCAAGGATATTTTAATCCTGATATGAAAATTTACGTTTTTGGTGGCGTCGGTGGTCTATTCACCAATCC
Source organism: Bacteroidota bacterium (assembly GCA_039798325.1). Classification (GTDB taxonomy): domain Bacteria; phylum Bacteroidota; class Bacteroidia; order Flavobacteriales_D; family Sanyastnellaceae; genus CAMCTV01. The sequence goes on along the minus strand of JBDKGG010000061.1, from coordinate 31,115 downwards.
AAAAGGATTAATGAATTACTATGCCGCAAAAAACTATAATCGCCTCAGTGAACAAGATTTAGAAGGAGAATGGATCCCTCTTCGAAAATACAAAACAGAGGGTCAAGATAACATGTATTCCGCTGCCACCATCGCCATTCCCATGGGTATTGGAATGTACTTCACGTACATGAAAAAATGGCGTATAGGTTGGGAATATTCTTGGCGCATGACTTTCACTGACTATTTGGATGATATTTCAGGAACTTATCCCGACCCCGTCGTTGTGGGTGCAGCCAACCCTGATGATTTTGATCTGGTTTCATCCTACCTCTATCATAGCTACGATGAGGGATTTGTGGGAAGTTCCGAGACCAATCCAAACAACATTCCCGGCAGTAATTTCTCTACCAAAGGCAGCCCTAGAGGAAATCCGTTGAATAATGACAACTACATGACTTTCCAGTTATATGTCAGCAAAGTCATTCGATCTAAATCCAATTTCTATAAATCCAAATACAGTTGGATGCGCGGAAGAAGTGGCGGTGGTGTAAGAAGAGCGAAAATCCGATTCTAATTCGGATTTAGAAATCCATATTCAGTGAAAGATAAAACACCCTTGGCAGCACTTGTCTGTCATCGATGCCCCATGCCCAATCGGCTCTCAGAAAATAACCCAAAACTTTGGATCGAAGTCCAAAGCCATACCCAAAAATAACAGGCTCCTTGAAACTGCTAACAGCAACAGTAACTGGATTCTGAACAACCGTTACGGTATTAAAACCATTCTTTTGATCATAGGGTGACTTACCCGTCCATGCACTTCCTGCATCAGCAAATCCAATGATTTGGAAGTAGCGTAAGAAATCACTGCTGATGGGTCTCTTTGAAAAATAACTAAACAAAGGAAGTCTGACCTCCGCATTCATCGCCATAAAAGAATTTCCATTTCTTGCATTCACATAGAATCCCCGCATGGGTCCACAAAAAGATGCAAAGCGGTAATTCATTGTATCAGAAACTGCTGTTGAGTTGTCCACCTTTTGAAACAACCAATTGTCTACACCTCCCAAATAATGGACAATTTTTTGCGTACCAAAAGAAGTTGCTCCTGCCCAGCGAACTGCCCCGATAATATTTCTGTGCAACTTAACATAATGTCTAAAATCCGCGCCAATGACCTGCATATCCGACTTGATGGACCAATCATCTACGCGTTGCATGCGCTCGTACCATACTTTACCTCTCGTTCCTTGCAGCAAATTCATGTCCAACGACCTGGTGTTGTCCATAACATACTCCAGCAACATTCCTCCATTGTGTTCGTTCACATTTGGATTGGCCAACGATTGGGGATCAACAGACAAGTCGATGCTTCTGTCCCACCGGTATAATCCGCTGATTCGGAATGATTGAAACTCATCCAAAGGATACTTCCACTGTTGGGTAACATAATATGTTTCTTGACGATAAGCACTAAAAGCACCTCCCCAGCGCTGCGAGCGACGTTGAAAAGTAGTTTTCTTGTCCCAATGTTCTTTGTTGTTCTCAAATGCAATTCCAAAATCACTGTTTCTGATATCCGCCGCAATTCTAACCGCTGCAGTCAAACGGTAATCCTCCATCAAATCGCTCAAAGAGACCTTGAACAATCCACTCATTCCGGGAAAGATACTTGTGGGACCAGAAGCGGCACTTTGATAGAAGTTGGTCACAAAGGTGTTATCCAATTGTGTGGAGGCATAATCTGAGGTGAAATTCAAATCATAATTACTTCGCTTCCATTCATTTTGCTTGGATGATGCTTTTGGATCAACGGCCTCGTCTAACACCAAGGTTTGCTTTTCCAATATAAAATTCTTTCGCTCATTGTGGAATTGATAATGGGTAACATCAATTCTTCCCAATTGGATATCATGCGGGATAAACTTCAGGGTGTCCAGAGGTAAGTCAATTATTGCCTCTTTCTTTCCTGTATAGGACTTTACCTCCAGCGGATTAATACTCAATTTCGACAAATGAGGAAATCCGTTAAAATCATGTCGAATAATCCAAGATTGATCAGACTTGTTCCATTGTTCTACCTTTGACACATAAGACAACCTAGCCAATTCATTGAGTCGCGGTTCTTTCCGATAATGTACCGAAGTATCGACAAAGGCAATAACAGAATCCCACTTGACACGATAAAACACTTGTTGCTCATCTGCATACTCCACACAACCCATCTCATCATTTCCCCATTCATAGGCAAAACGCAGAGGTCGATTGATTGAATAAATGGTTTCAATCTTTGGTGTCATTTGGGCTGACTCCACCTGATTGAGTTGATACTTCCACTCACCATCGTGAATGGACTTGGATAAGAAAATAACTTTCTTGTTGGGCAAATAAACCGGAGAATAATCATCTTCCTCGGTTTTTGTCAATGCCCTGGGAGTGTTGGCAATTGTGGGCATTAGAAAAACATCACTTCTTCCTGCCAGCACACCGACGAAAACAATGTTTTTCCCGTCGCTACTAAAACGCGGTTGAAGAATCTTGTCTACTGCAAATATCTCCTTCTCACTCCAAGCCCGCTCAACAACGTTGTACTGGGCAAATCGCATGAAACCTCTTTTCTCATAAAAAATGGCCAGCATCTCACCAGAGGGATGCCATGCGATGGAGGGATACGTTAAATCATCCGGACGATCTTGCTTGGGTTGTCGTTTCAAGATGCAATCCAATCTTTTAGAAGTTGTATCATAAACCCACACGCGATACTGTCCCCATTCGTGCGTTATAAAGGCCCATTGATCCCCCTTGGCGTTGACCATGAAATCACGGTAAATAAATTTCTTCTTGGCTTTTTTATCAATCTCCCCCATTAGTCGTCTAACCGCTAGTGTGTTGGATAGCCCCTCAGGCTTCAGCATGGGTTGGGTTTTTAACTTGTAATACTGATAAAACTCCTCAACAATCCCATCCAGTGTTTTCCCTAATACTATTTCAAAACCTGCATCCACTCCTCGGGTGAACTTGGACATCTGCACAATACTCGGAATAACACCAGAACCATAACGATCCTCAATAAAAGTCCAAAAGGCAGCCCCACCTATGGCTGCGGAATGATTCTTCCAAAAATTGATCTGATGACGCTTTCTGCGCAATTCATTGTACATGAACAAATCCAACTCTTCCTTCTCCGCTCCTGATTTCCAATGTGCCAATCCCTTGAGAAACCATTCGGGCAAAGAAGAGGAAGCGGCAGCCTTCACGGCATCTTTCCATCCATTCCCAAGAATGATTTGATTCAAAGCTATGGAGGTCAAACCTTGCTTTAACTGCCGAGAATACACCTGGTGATCGCCTTCAAAGTAAACAAAGAGTTTGTTCTGTATGATTTGATCTGTTCCCATGATCTGAAAACGCTCATCCAACGTAGTTCCGATATTACTTTGCCGCATATCAGATTGACTCAGATACACCAAAATATAAAAGCGTTCATCCGGTTCAAAACCAAAGAATTTTGACAACTCATCACCAATTGCATCGCTTTGTTTTGCGGTCTCCAAAGCCAACTTCTCTCCTCCCTGATAAAAGTATACATCAGCGTATTTGGCTTTGAAATAAGACCAATCAAAATGCCTAAACTGCACCCTGTTTTTTCCAAAATCCAAATTGCTTCCCTGATAAAACTGTCCTTGCATCCATCCCGAAAAGGATAAGACCAACAAACAACCTAAGAAAATCCGTTTTATCATTGCCGCAATTTAATGCTTAAAGCTTTACATCATGTCAGTACAATCCACAAAAAGAAACAAAATTGAAGTTCACTGTTTAACCGTCGGGCCTTTTCAAGAAAACACTTTTGTGGTGGTTCACGACAACCAAAAAATTAGCATCATCGACCCCGGCGTAAGCAATAATGCTGAGGAGAAATGGCTAACAGACCTCATCTACACCATTGCCTATCCCGTAGAACAAATCCTGAATACCCATTGCCACATTGATCATGTATTGGGCAATGATTATTGTGTGCAGCAATACAATGCTCCATTGTATTATAGTGCAAAAGATGAATACAATTTGGAACGCGCGATTCAAATGAGTGAGCTATGGTCCATCCCCTACAAACCATCTCCATCAGCCACCCAATACATTGAAGAGGGAGACGATATCCAATGGGGGAAAGATTCAGTCGAAATCTGGCATGTACCCGGACATTGTTTGGGACATTTGGCCTTCATCGATCATGAAAATCGATGCATCTTTAGTGGTGATGTGTTATTCTATGAAAGCATTGGCAGGATTGACTTACCGGGTGGTGATGCCGATCAAATTGAAAAATCCATACATCGCTTGTATACCCTTCCCGATGACTACATCATTTTTTGTGGACATGGTCCGTCTACAACCATCGGTCATGAAAAATTACACAATCCTTTTTTCAAGGGTTAGGCTTTTTTTAGGGTAAACCCAAACGTACTACCAATGTCTTCTGTCGATCTCACAGAAATGGATTGGTGATGGGCTTCAATGATGTGTTTGCAAATGGCCAAACCCAAACCCGATCCACCATCATTTCTTGAACGACTTTTGTCTACCCGATAAAACCGCTCAAAAATTCTGAGCAAATGCTCCTTGGCGATACCAATTCCATTGTCGGCTACTTCACATAAAATGTGCTCCTCCATATCATAAAACCGAATCTTCACCTCTCCTGAAGTGACTCCATAATGGATGGCATTGGCAATCAAGTTGATGAGCACCTGTTGAATGCGCTGGGCATCACCCATGACCCATAAATTTTTTGGCCCTCCATCCTTCATGTGAACATGAATTTCTTTACTCAAGGCTGCATGCTCCAAAGTCTCGATGGCATGCTGAGCGCATTGCACCAAATCAAACCGCGCAATGTTTAATGGCAATGCTCCACTTTCCAATTTTGAAATTTGGTCCAAATCTCCAATCAACGCAGCCAATCGATCCGCTTGTCTGTTGGCCTTTTCCAAAAACAATTTGGCCTGATGCGGATCTTGCAAATCATCATCCAATAAGGTCTCTATATAACCTTGTATTCCAAAAAGCGGTGTCTTTAACTCGTGTGCCAAATTGCCAATGAATTCTTTTCTGAAATTGTCCGTTGCGTGGAGATGCTTCAATTCTTTTATCTTGTCCTCAACCCAATCAGAAACCTCCTGTTCAATGTCCTGAATCACATCAGATGCCATGGGAACAGAGGGTCTGCGTTCTGATTGACTTTTAAACGCATGGATGTTCTTGTAGATGATTTTAATTCGTTTATAAAGAAAACTTTCGATGAAGCTACGGGATAATAAATAGGAAAATACCCAAGAAAAAACGACCCAAAAAAGGATCGACCAAACCGATAAAAACTGTGATTCCCACCGGAACTTCACCACGATTAATATGGTAGCAACCAAAATGGCATTGGCCGAGGCCAGCCACATCGCAATGGCGTTGGGCGAATGGGGTTTCATTAAGGCTCAAATTTATAGCCTACTCCCTTAATTGTTTTAAAAAGTTCTTCACCCAATTTCTCTCGCAGTTTTCTAATGTGAACATCGATGGTTCTGTCCCCGACAATCACATCATTTCCCCAAACAGCATTTAATATATACTCTCTTGTAAAAACCCTACCCGGTGCACTCACCAACAAGGCAAGCAATTCAAATTCTTTCTTGGGCAAATGAAAAACTTGCCCATTGTTGGTGACAACATACTTTTCTTTGTCAATCACCAATCCCCCTGTATCAACATTAGATGATGCAGCTGAATCCGTCTTTTGCTCCCATCTTTTCAACCAAGCCTTTACCTTAGAAACCAAGATTCTAGGTTTAATGGGCTTAGCGATATAATCATCACCACCCGATTCAAAACCCGCCATTTGACTATAATCCTCGTTGCGCGCGGTTAAAAAAGCAATGATCACTTCTTGACCGGAAGGCAAGTCCCTAATTTCCCGACAAGCTTCCATGCCATCCATTTCCGGCATCATCACATCCATCAAAATCAATTGGGGTTGAAAACGCTGAAAAGTCTGAACGGCAAGCCTTCCATTGGTTGCTGTCTCTACTGCAAAACCCTCCTTCTCCAAATTGTACTTCAATAAGTCCAAAATGTCCTGCTCATCGTCTACCAAGAGAACCCTAAATTGCATTGTCATTTTTTTTTCAAAACTAAACCTTTTCTTGTCATTTCAGGGTTAAGACAATATTAACGAAATAGTAAAAAATAGAATATGTTTGCCACATGAATTGGAAAGGCAAAAAAGTATGGATTATTGGCGCCAGCTCTGGCATTGGACAGGCTTTGTCAACGGCCATCAATGAAGCCGGTGGATTTGTCATCCTCTCCTCTCGAAAAACAGAGGCTCTAATCTGCACCCAAAGCCAATTGCCTTACCCCCAAGAATCTGATATGATTGCATTGAATTTGACCGATCATCACTCAATTGAACAAGCCATAGCGGAATACAGTCAAAAACATGAAACGATTGATGTCTTGATTCATTCTGGAGGAATCAGTCAAAGATCATTGGCTTTGGAAACAACTTTTGCCTCAACAGAAATGATCTTAAAAAGCAACTTTTTAGGCCAAATTCCCATTACGCAATTTGCCGTAAAAAAAATGCAGGAGCAGGGATCGGGAAAAATCATTGTGATTTCTAGTTTTACCGGTAAATGGGGGTTTTACTTGCGTTCCTCTTATGCCGCCTCTAAACATGCCCTGCATGGTTACTACGATAGTTTGAGAATGGAGATTGAGGCATTTGGTGTGGACGTGCACCTGGTTACACCCGGATTCATTGCCACGGATATTTCTAAAAATGCTTTAGACGCAACTGGGCATGCCACTGGAGAAATGGACAACAATCAACAACAAGGAATCAGTCCAGAACGCTGTGCCCGGCAGATTTTACAAGGCATCGCACAAAACAAAAATGAATTTGGCGTGGGTGGCAAGGAATTAAAAGCGCTTTGGATACATCAATACTTCCCTCGCTTTTTCCAAAAAATTCTGCGCAAGCAATCTGCTCGTTAATCCTTAATTCTGCTAAAACGCAGGGCTTTGAGCATAAAATCAGGCAGCGGTTTCAACGGATCGCGCTTTTCTACATTCAAAAAGATTCCCCACTTTTCCATGATGGGCACTTTATACACTTCTATCATCTCAATCAGCACTCCATCGGGATCGTCGATATAAACACAGTGCACTTTGGTATTTCCCATGCTCAAAGCATTTTGACTATCACAAGTAAATGGGAAGCCCTTTTCACTCAACTGCTTTTCTAACGTCTTCATCCCCTTGACATCCAAACCCAAATGAACAAAACCCAAATCGCCCCAAATTCTTCCCTTGAAAATCTTTTTGGGTGTGCGAGTTAATACCTGAATCAACTCTATGTGATTGATCCCCGTAACCTTGGCAAATCCACCACCCGTAGGTTTGCTGGGCTGCAACAATACCCTTCTAAAAGTAGCATCACCTCCTGGAAAGGACTTCCATTCCTCAAAGGTTCCCGTTGTATCATAAACCACCTGATCAAATCCCAAAACATCTGCATAGAGTTTCATGGATTCATCGATATTGGATACTCCTATGGCGCATCCCATTACTCCTCCAATGGGGTGACCACTGTTGGTATACCAACGATCGTCAGAAGTAACCTGAAACCAATTTCCATCTGGATCTTGCAAATAAAAAGCAGGACGCTCATCGGGTCGTGCCAACACTTCTGATACTTGATCAACGCATTGTTTGGCGTGCGATTGCGCCCGATGTACATCTCGGGACTTGAAATGGATATAATTAATACCAATATCCCCCCATTCAAAAACATTGAGATTGGATCTTGGAACGAAAGATGTGGGTTGGATTACCTCAATGGCACAGCCTCCCTGTAAATTCAGCACCATACTGGCCCGTTTGGTGATGGTTTTTTGATGGGTATAAACATCCATCAAGGGTGCAGGCTGCACAGAATCAAAAAAGGGAATGTCTAAGCCGAATAATTTTCTGTACAAAGGCAAAAATTTATCCATGTCACTCACAGCCAAACCAATGTGCTGCATGCCATTTACCCGAGCAATGCTATTTTTCATATCGCTTTCTCCATTTGTTTCTAATCAATACCAACTTCTCCCATTCGGAAGGATTACCTCTACGTGCAGCCCTGGCCTTGAGCAATGCTGATATCTTCAAATTGTATCTTGACCATGAAATGGAGAACAAACCCAATGAAATCAGCACTCCCAAAAACATCAATTGATTCACCCCGCCAGAAATGGACAATGTGTTACTCAAGATCATCCAAACGATCAACACATACACCGGTGAAAAAAAAGTGAAAAAGGCATATCGTATGGAATTATAAAACAACAAATCCTGAACATTTTTTCTGATAAAATATTCAGTAAACATGGCCAATGGAGCAAACAACAGTCGGCCCACATTACCTGGCAAAAACTCAATACACCACATCAGCCAATCCTTGAACTTAACTTTAAAGGACATTTCAGCTTCTTTAACCGTGAGTTTCAATTCAGAAAGCTGGTGATGATAATCTCTTATTTCCTGCTTCTCTTCTGGACTTACCAAATGGTATCCATTACAAAAATCGCGGTATTGCTGCCATGACTCTATCGGTCCTTTATGGCTCAATTGCTCAAACGCAGGACCCATTTCCTCTAAGATGGAATAGTCTTCCTCGTCTTTGATGTCAACCATCAAAGACGAAAGTGATTGGTGCACAGATTTGATAAGACCATTGATTCCCCTGTTGTTGTCAGCTTGATATTCCTCCCAAAAATCTTTGAGCGCAATGGGCTGACCTACCTCCAAAATCAATCGCGGATGCTTTTGATAAAAATCACTGTAATCCAGGGCCATTGGTACAATCTTCAATTCCATCAATTGGGGATCACGTTCAATGGATGAAAAAGCCAATCGTGCAAAACCCTTTTTCAGCGGAACCATCAATTGCTTTTTACCTCTATGACTTCCTTCAGGAAACATGCTGACCACAGCACCTTTGGATAAGCGTGTACGACAAGCCTCAAACACTTCTTCATTGCGTTGAGATTGATCGGCCATCTTATCTTTTTCGCGGTAAATGGGCAGCATATTCAAACGATACAACAATTGAGCAACAGAAGGATTTTTAAAGACATCAGATCGTGTCAACCAATGCAATTGATGCGGCACTACCCGACAACAAATCAACGGATCAATCATCGCATTCTGATGGTTGGCCAGCAGCATGACAGGACCCGACTTCGGGAAATTTTCTAACCCTTTGACATGAAAGCCATCAAAGAACAATTCCAATCCATTGGACACCCATGGATATACCAATGAATACAACCAAGACTGTTTGGATAAAGGGTATTTCGATTTTGGCATATTAAACAAATTAATGGTTTAACAAATGCTGCATGTTCAACATCTTTCCATACAGCGATTCAGGATCTTGCAGCAAGGAAGTAGGATCTCCCATTTCCTTGACTTCGCCTTTATCCAAAACCAAAACTTGATCGCAATCCTTTACAGTAGACAATCGGTGGGCAATCACAATACTGGTCCTTCCCTTCATCAATCGGTCCAAAGCTTCCTGCACTTGTCTTTCACTTCCTGTATCCAATGCACTGGTGGCTTCATCCAAAATAAGCACTTTGGGATTTCTAATCATGGCCCTGGCTATGGCTATGCGTTGCCGCTGTCCTCCTGACAATTGCACACCCCGCTCTCCCACTAGGGTATCCAAACCCTCTGGGAATTGGGAGATGAATTCTAAAATATTGGCATCTTTTACAACCTGGTTCAAGGTTGATTCATCCGCATTTGGATTTCCGTACAATATATTCTCACGCACGGTCCCACCAAACAAGATAACTTCTTGGGGAACAAAAGCCATCTGACTTCTGAGAAAGGATTTGTCGATATCCACAGCCGATTTATCCCCCCAAAAAATCCTCCCCTCCTTGGGATCAAAAAAACGAAGAATCAACGCCGCAATGGTCGATTTTCCCGAACCACTCTGACCAACCAAGGCCAGTTTTTCGCCTGAATTCAATTGAAAGCTCACCGATTTCAATACCGTCACATCGGGACGAGTGGGGTAATAAAAGACAACATTCTCAAATCGCAAGGCGGTATCCAAAACGCCAGATTCAACCTTTGGTTCTTCAAATGACACTCCCTCATCTTCTGAGTCAATGAGTTTCATGATGGTTTCAATCACGCCAATTCCGCGCTGTAAAGTACCCAATTGGGCTGCCAATCCGCCGATTGATCCGGCAATCAAACCTGTTAGCATGATGAACTGTGGCAAAACTTCTGCGGGCAATTCGCCTTTCTGATGCAAATAAGAACCCCATCCGATGACCATACCCAACGCACCAAAAAGAAAAATGATGATAAACGTTCCAAACATGCCTCGCCAAATAGCACCCTTCATTCCGTATGCTTTGATGTTCTCTACACTCGTTCTAAACTTTCTCCATTCCAGCCACTCATTGGCATAACTTTTCACATTGACAATGCCCATCAGCGACTCATTGACAATATTGCCCGACTCTGCCACCTTGTCCTGGGTCTCTTTCCCCAAACGCTTGATGAACTTACCAAAAAACACCATCACAATCATGATAACCGGTAAAGAGCACAGCATCACCAAAGTCAATTCCCATGAAAAAGCCACCAAACAACCCACGCCAAATACAATAATGACGGTTTGACGAATGAACTCCGCCAAGGTAATGGTCAGGGTTTCTTGAACCGTGGAAACATCACTTGAAATCCTGGTAACCAAATCTCCTACTTTGGAGTTGTGATAAAAGTCCATGGATTTAGAAATCATCTTCTTAAAGGCCGCGCTGCGCAGCTCCAACATCGCGTTCTCTGTCACGTAGGCGAACAAATAAACCCGAATGAAGGAGAAAAAACCCTGAACCAAAAGCAAAGCAACCAAAGCGATCAACACTCCCTTGGTTGTATCAAAAGACAAATCGGAAAAAAACACACTCAACAACTTTTGGGTCCAAGCACCTCCCGGAACTGTGGTAATATCACCCGGAGCCATCAATAATCCCAATAGCGCTGTAATGGTAATGACCAATAAACCAGACACCGATAATAAGATAATGCCCAAACCAAAGGACAGGGCATAGGGCTTTAAAAATCTAAATACCGCTAATGAATTCCTAAAAGACTCTTTAGAAATTCTCTTCTTTTCTTTTTCCATAAATGCTTACTCACTATATGCCTTCAAGACTGCATCCAAACGGCCTTTCATTTCAAAATAATAACGATCATCCCACAACACCCCTTTCTGTTTCATGCTGTATTTTCCCTTACCGAAAGGCTTGGTCTTTAAAAAATTCACTCCATAATAATCTTCATTGCGATACAAAAAAGCATCCATTTCCAAAATCAGGCTGGCTGAATTGTCATTTCCAAATTCAGTAAAATCAACATCAATCATTTTGGGCAAATGGTTAATTTCCTTAAAAACAATTTGAATGCTCGGAGCGTAAGGAATCTTCTTCAATTTGTACACACCACTTGAACTTGCGGTATCAGAGGCGATTTTCTTTCCTTCTGCAAAAATCTCCACTACCGCTTTGTTCAATCCTTTGCCCAAAGTATCAGGCCAAACCGCGGAGGTAATCTTTCCAGAAAGTGCAATGAATTTCTTGACATCCTTCTGAGCATTGGTGGAAAGAATAGACAGCGCAAGAAATATTAAAATTGAAAATTTTCTAAGCATACATCAAAGATAAGGAAACTTTTTCACATTTATTTGTACCTACATTAATTGTATCTACATATATTTGCACTGTGAAATTAGAAGAAGAAATCAAACAGGAAAAATTCAAGAGTGAGCATCACAAGTTGATGATCAACTTGCTGTTTACTTCTTCCTGGCTGCAAAGGCTACAATTGAACATGCTGCGGCCTTATGATTTAACCCCACCACAATACAATATTCTGCGCATTTTACGCGGGGCCAAAGGAGAGTTGTTGAGTTTAGGCGAAATCACGACACGCATGATTGACCGATCCAGCAATACTTCGCGGCTTATTGACAAACTGGAGACCAAGAAGTGGGTCACCCGAAAAACTTGTCCCAACGACAGAAGACAAAGTGAAATTGGGGTTACCAAAGAAGGGCTCAAAGTCTTGGAACAATTGGATGGTCCAATAGACAGCATCACTGAACAATTTCAATTCCTATCGGTTAAAGAAACCAAGGAAGTCAACCAATTCTTAGATCAACTCAGAAACCAAAATTTAAATCAACCCATATGAAAAAAATCATGACTATTGCCTTAGTGGCATTGACTACTGCAGCATTTGCTCAGTTAAAAGACGGTAAGTACATCGTTGACTACAAAACTTCAAAAGTAGACTGGAGAGGTGAAAACCTAGTAGGTGGAGGCCACGATGGTTTTGTGAAAGTTTCTAGCGGAAATGTTGTTGTCACCAGAGGCAACATTGCATCCGGAAAAATCAAAATCAACATGAATGACATGACTTGCACAGACATCACCGATGCAGGTACCAACTCTAAATTGATCAACCACTTGAAAGCAGAAGATTTCTTTCACACCGAAAAATATCCAGACGCAACCTATGAAATCACGCATTGCACTGCTAAGGCTGATGGAAAAGGAAACACACATATGGTAAAAGGAAAAATGACCATCAAAGGAATCAGCAAGGAATTGGAATTTCCAGTAAAAGTCGAAGGACGTGATGGAGACATGAAAGTAACTGGTGACATTGTATTTGACCGTTCATTGTTCGATGTGAAATACCCAAGCATCGGTAATTACGCCGCCAAGAACGAAATCAAATTGAAATTGAATATTTCTTCAAAAATCTAATCAGATAAAATCTTCAGAAAAAGAGGCTACGGCCTCTTTTTTTGTTTTACCTCTGGTTTCTCAGGTTTCACAAAATAACGAAGATCCAATGTGAGGTATGTCCCCCCAACGGGCATCCACAAATCGTTTCCAGCTCCCTTGGACTCCACGCGCAATTGCGTTAAAGCAATGTCTCCCATGGGACGATGATATGATGCTCCGACATAGAAAAAACCATGATCTTTGGTTCTGTATTCAAACCCCAGATTGGCTGTTGCTGCCAACATGGCCCACCTTGTCCTATAGGTTTTGGCATAAAAGTCAACATAAATACTATCCTTTAAAACAGATTCTGTTTTGTACAAATTGCTGGGATAAAAATCCAAGGCTACTCCTCCGCTTCCGTTGATGAACCATTTTGGACTCAGCTGAACATAAATCAAGGCTTGCACGGGGATTTCGTATCCCACCATTTTGTATTTCAATGAACTTTCTACCTCATAGCGTTCGGTTTTAAATTGAAGATTGAAATTTCTCTGGACCATAGAAATCCCGCTTTCAATGCTCCACATGTCATTGATGCCTTTGCGGATGACCACTCCGGTATTCCATCCCAACTGCTGTTTCATCGTCGCGTCCAAAGAGTCTCCCAAAAATCGCTGTGGGCCACTCTCAAAAAATTTACTCGCAAACATGGGCTTAAGCTGCAAGCCCAAAGTGGTTTGTCCTTTCTGCGCCTGCAAGACAAAGCCCATCCAAGAAAAAGAAATAAGCAATATGAATTTAAGCCTCATCAGACATGCGCCAGGTAGTGACATATTCTAAGGGTTTCCGATGAGATTTCAAATCCAAATCTTCTTTGGGATATCCCAAATAAAAAAATCCCAAGCATGAAGTTCCTTCATGTAAATCCAAAAAATCGCGCATAGCAGGATGTTTGATTACCACGGGGGTAGCCCAAAATCCAGCCAGACCATAGGCAGTAGCAGTCAAATGTAAATTCTGCACCGCAGCCCCAACGGCGGCCACCTCTTCCCATTCTGGAACTTTTTGTGCTGGATCTCGGTGCATATTTACCGCAACCACCACAGAAGCAGCATGGATGCGGTCTTTCATTCGTTGCACTTTGTTTAAATTGATGTCATTGGGATCTTTTCCATTGGTCGCGCAGAAAAAAGCAACCTCTGCCAAATCCAATTTGGACTGGTCATTGAATACCACAAAACGCCATGGTTGCGTCAGTCCATGGGTAGGTGCCCAACAAGCATTGTTCAACAACAACTCAACTTGTTCCTTGAACACCTTTCTTGAACTAAAATTTTCAGGAGCAATGGATCTTCTATTGCGGATTAACTCCGTAATTTCACTCAAATTGTACTTCATAAATCAATTTCAAAACTAAACGTAAATTGGGAAACAATTACATTTGTCTCTTGTTTATTGCGCAATGATGAAGAATATTTTAATTACTGGAGCAGGCTCAGGGATGGGACGTGCCACCGCTGTTGTCTTGTCTCAACATTCCGAGTACCGGATGATTTTAGTAGGAAGAAACAAAAGCAAACTGGAAGAAACCTTGGCTTTGATGCAGCACCAGCAAGCGCATGACATGTGGGAGATGGATGTTCGTGACGAAACATCCTGGAGGTCGCACACGACCAATGGTCAGTTGGAAAATTTATATGCTGTATTTGCCAATGCGGGAATTGGAGGAGAGAATCACTTTGGAGAAAGTGATCGTTGGAAAGAAATCATCAGCACCAATCTAGACGGAACTTATTATACCGTGCAATATTGCTTGCCATTGCTGAAACAATCGCCCGCCCCTTTTAAACACATCCTCATCACTTCTTCTTGCCTAGCCCGGTTTGGTGTTCCTCGCTACACCGCTTATTGCGCGGCGAAAACAGGATTGCTTGGTTTGATGCGCGCTTTGGCTGTAGAATGGGGAAATGAGAAAATTCTGGTTAACGCTTTAACTCCGGGATGGGTAGAAACAGACATGGCCGTGGCTGGGGTAGAAAAATTGGCAGAGGCCAATCATCGTTCACTACAAGACGAAATGGCCATTCAGCGTTCACTTGTTCCACTCAATCGTTTCAGTCAACCCGATGACATTGCACATTTTGTGGAGTTCTTATTTTCCGAAAAACAAACTTCAATTACTGGACAGGCTTTGGACATCAACAATGGGTCCTTTATGATATGAAAAAAACACTTGCCCTTTTTCTTTTATGGGTTCCATTTCTCCCTGCCATGGGCCAAATGACCAATGACACCATGGCTTTGGCCAAAATCTATGAAGAGGTATTGCTGCATGGCACGTGCTATGACGAGTTGCGCCATTTGTGCAAAAACATCGGACACCGCGTTGCGGGATCTTCTTCAGCACAACAAGCAATTGAATGGGGAAAAAAAAGAATGAAAGAACTAGGAGCAGACACCAGTTATCTCATGCCCGTTGAAGTTCCAAAATGGTCGCGGGGAAAGACAGAATTTGGAACGGTTTACTTTGAACATGGCGAACAACTGCAGATACCCATTGCTGCTTTGGGAGGGTCAGTGGCGAGCAGTCTAAAAGGTCAAGTGATTATGGCGCCAAGTGTTTCAGCTTTGGAAAAAATGGACTCCAAAGAAGTAGCTGGAAAAATTGTCTTTATTAACAAACCACTGGATGCGGCATTAATCAATACAGGGGCAGCTTACAGCAACGGAGGAGAAACCCGGTGGAGGGGTCCGAAATTGGCAGAAAGTAAGGGTGCCATAGGTTGTTTAACAAGGTCATTGACCTTGGCCGATGATCAGTTTCCACACACGGGAGCGATGGAAGCGACATCCATTCCAGCCGCTGCATTGAGCGCCTATCACAGCCAATGGCTCAGTGATCAAATCAAAGCCAAAAAAGAATTTGTATTTCAATACCACTTGGAATGTGAAAATGGAGGGCGTGTTCAACAAGCCAATGTGATTGCCGAAATCAAAGGAAGTACCTACCCCAATGAAATCATTACCATCGGTGGACACCTTGATTCATGGGATATTGGAGAGGGAGCACATGACGACGGAACAGGATGTGTGCAAAGCATGGAGGTTCTTCGCACATTAAAAGCCTTAGGGTATCAACCCAAAAGAACGATTCGTGTTGTATTATTTATCAACGAAGAATTTGGCAATGATGGCGGAATCACCTATGCCAAAAAATCCGTAGAACAAGGAGATCGGCATTTGGCTGCCATCGAAAGTGATGGAGGCGGATTTACGCCGAGAGGATTTAGCACCCAAGCTCCAGATCAGCGATATGAACAATGGATGACCTGGTTACCGCTTTTTGAACCCTACAACCTCCACACGTTCAAGCGGGGTTGGAGCGGTGTGGATATTGGCCCATTAAAAAATGACGAGGTTGCGCTATTTGCACTCAGCGTCGACAATCAACGGTATTTTGACTATCACCACACGGCCAATGACATTTTTGAAAATGTCAACAAGCGAGAACTACAATTGGGAGCCGCATCCATGACATCATTGGTCTATTTGATTGACCAACATTTTTCTCCGCTTCCCTAATTAATGCCACATTTGTGCATGCCATGATTGAGCAAAAGGCTTCACCAATTGTTCCATCTCACTAAATTGGGTAATGGTGCTGTCAATGAGCTGGGTGTGGTCATCAACGACCAAGGCCTTGCGCAAGGCCCAAAATTGGCTCAACTTGGACATTTCCCACTGTCCTGATTGGGAAAGAAACATCACCCAATTTCGATCCAACAAATCCACCTGCCAGCTGGCTGAAAGACTTCTGATCCAGGCCACACTCTTATCGATGCTGCATCCGGAAACCCCCTCAAACTCGTTGCCTGCAATGACAACAATGCAACGATTCTCTATTAACCAAGCATCAGCCACATTGGCCCTTCCGTGGGTATTCCATTGTGAAAGAAATGATTTTTTTGACGCTTGAAAATAGGTCATTTCCTCATCCGTTAAAGGTCGAGGTATCCAATAAAACCACAACTTGGCATTTTCAGGAAACTGCTCTGTCTCTTTGATGATTTGAATCATTGCGCATTAAATTATATACAAAAAACAAAACAAAAAGAGAAGGCGATTGCAGAATCATCCAAATCTTTCTGGTCAATGCAAAGATGGCCTCAGATGCGATGAATTGAGAAACAAAAAAACTAAAAACAACCAACAGCATGAGCACTGAGTAATAATAAAAAATCCAGCTGCGCTGAATGGACAATTGGGGGAAGCAAAAGGGCAACATCATCCACTCCACCAGGGCGAAAAGGAGCGTAAATAGGCAAGGAATTACCCATTTCATGGTTGTCCAAAATGACAACGATTGGTCATACATCCAATTAAAATCAGAATGGGTATGGAAAAAAGAAAAAGGCAAAGCTTCTTCGTCTTTTTGCTTCATGGAAATTCGCTCATCAATGGATAGTGAATCCCAATCAAAATGCGCATTTCTGAGGTGAATTTGGTAATTGCAATTGATTTTACTCCACTCATTGCACCAAATCAATATACAAGAAATCAAGACAAAGAAAATGCGCCAACGAATCATTTCACACTCCATTTTTTAATTCCCCACCACCACAGGAAAATAACAAAACCGTAAACCAAAATGGTAAACGTATAATCATGATTAAAGGCCAATGATTGAGGAAAATACTTGGTAATAATGGCCAGGCATACGATTCTAATTACATTCACAGCTTGGATGCAAAGCAAAGCAAAGGGCAACATCATCCACTTTCTGGTTTTGATCAACGGAAGAAAAATCCAAACACTGAGAAAGACCCAGATGACCATCCAGCCATCACAATTTGGAGAAACCCAAACACCAATGCTACTCTCCAATTGAATAGTGTAAAAAAGAGCCGTTTGATGCGGCGCTGTGGAATAACCCAAAAGATTCAAAATCATCTCGGAAGAAACCACCAAAGCATGAATGAGGTATTCGTCCAATGAAGTTTTAGGCAATAAAAAAGACTCGTAAACAACGAGTCCCAAGAGGTAAAAGGCTAAAACAGAAAATATAAACTTTAGCAGATCATTATTCCATTTCATTGTTTGTGACTGCGTTTCTCTTTGAGCCATTTGGCACCGCCCAAAGCAATTCCTGAAGCCAAGAGAATACCCACACCACCGTCTATCGGGATAGGACAAGGGCCAAATTCACCACCACAAGGAAATTCACCACCACCTGGATCAGGAAGGGCAAAAGTCATCAAAGAGGAGATCAAAAGCAGGAGTGTAAGAAACTTAATTTTCATCTTAACAAATGGTTTGAGAACACAAATATAAGTAAGATGAAAAATCCCACATCATTTGGTTAATATATTGTGGTATAAATCCTTTCATTGAGTCAAATACTTTTGCATATTGCAGAATATAAAAAAGAATGAGTAAAGCAGGAAAAACCGGTTTTTTAGATGCTGAGGATTTAATACCTGTATTTAAATTCATCAGCAAAAACTGGATACTAATACCTATTTTTTGCTCCGTTTCATTTGTTATTGCTTATTTCTACAGCAACCGACTGCCTGATATATACGGGGCAAAGGCGGAAATCATGCTCGAATCCAATGACAAATTCAACTATCAAAACAACCTTTACTCTAGTATTGGATATTATTCTGTCCTCCGAGATATTGCCAATCAAAAAAGGATAATTACTTCAAAAGATTTGGTGGGGGAAGTCATAGATAAATTGGATTTTTACATCAGCTACTATATTGTTGGCAGAATTAAAACCGCTCAAGTCACCAATTTCGGGTATTTGACCATTGATTGTGACTGGAGAAATTTCAATCCTCGCATGCGAAACATGCCGTTTTTTATAAAGGTAATTGATGAAAAACGGTATCAATTGTCCTACGAAATCAGCGGGGTTAAATTTTTTCACGAGGGTTTATTCAATCAAGAATTCAAAGACGGCAAAATTGCGCTGAATATAAAAATTGCGAAGGACATCAATGCCGAAGAATTTGAGCTAATCAAAGAGCAAACTTATAAATTCAGTGTAAATACCAGAGAATTCTTAATCAACAAATACACCTCCGCTTTAAATGTTGCATCCAATAATAGTTCAAGTATCCTATCAATTACAATAAATGATGGGCTAGTTGAAAATGCTCTTCAGTTTTTGGATACCCTTTCTAAAGCATATAGTTACCGAACGATAAAAAATCAAATAGAAATCAATGAAAACACATTGAAATTTATTGATATGCAAATTGGAGAGTTGACAAAAATCATGGACTCTCTTGAACTAGAAATCAACAACAATATCATTGAATCAGAACCGAATAATTTAACTGGAGATGATCAAAGTAATCTGAACAAACTACTGAAATTAGAGGGTGAACTAACAGAGGTGGAAACAAAACTTAAAGGAATTTCCAACATAGATAAAATTTTTGGGGATTTCTCTTCAAACGATTTCTCCACTGCCATATTCAACAACACCTATCCCGATCCTACTTTACAATTAATGATTTCAAAAATCATTGATTTAAAGCAGCGCCGGAGCAATATGCTATTGGATGTCACACCCAACGATTCAAGAGTAATCCGAATTGATAACGATATCATTAATGTTACGAATAGTATTAACACTTACATGAAAAATGTAAAGCAGATATTGGAATCAAGAGAGAAGGAACTAATTTCCGATATTGATCGAATTGAAGATTTGCTGAAAACACTTCCAAGAACAGACAAAGAAAAATTAGGCAATGAACGGAAGTTAAGTGTTTACGAAAATTTATATAATTTCCTTGTTGAGAAAAAAGCCAGCACTGTTTTGGCCCGTGCCAGTATCGTCCCCGAAACAAGCATTGTTGAAAAAGCCAGATCAATGGGCGTTATTGGTCCAGATCGACAGAAGTACATTTATATTAGTTTTGGAGTCGGTTTAATTCTTTCTTTAATCGTAGGATTTTTAAGAACCTTATTTTTTGAGCGTATTGAAAATACAAAAGAGTTAAAAATAATAACCAGATTACCGGTAATCGGAGGAGTACCTTTTTATGAACAAGCGAGTGATTTTCCCATCGCCATTGTCAAATCGCCTCGAAGTAACATTAGCGAATCGTTTAGATCGATTCGAACCAATCTGCAATTCATTCTGAATGGAGAAGGAAGCAAGGTAATCCTGGTTAGTTCGTTGCATCCAGGTGAAGGAAAAACTTTTGTGACCGTCAACATTGCTGCCACACTTGCTAAGGCAGATAAAAGAGTGGTTATTCTAGATTTCGATTTGCACAAGCCTAGAATTCATAAAGTTTTTGGATTAACAAAAAAAGATGGTATTTCCAATTACTTGGTGGGACAGAAGCATTGGAAGGACAGCCTAATTCATCACGAAATCAAAAATTTGGACTTTATTCTTTCTGGTCCTATTCCTCCCAATGCCTCCGAATTAATCCTATCTCAAAAAATTGATACTCTTTTGGATGATTTAAAAGAGAGTTATGACTATATCCTTATCGATACTCCACCACTTGCATTGATCACCGATGCATTGGTGTTGATGAGTAAGGTTAATTTAAGTTTTTGCGTTCTGAATACTCAAAAAGCAACCAAACAAGGGGTTAAATTCTTAGAGGATACATTTACCCAAAATGATATATCCCACGTATCATTGCTATTGAACAATATCAAACAGAATCGTTGGAAATATTACTACGCAAAGTATGCTTACAAGTACGGTTATGGATATGTCTATGGTTATGGTTATGGTTATGGTGATGGTTACCGATACGGATATTCAGAATATGCCGACACAGAAGATGAAAAAAGCGGATAATAAGTAAGAAAAAAAATCATGATAAACAGAAAAGAATTCAGAAAATTTGCTACCTCCAGCAGAAACATTACCGGAACTGCTGTGGATGATATCATCTCACACATGTATGGTCCAGAAATGATGACCCGTACAGTCATCGAGGAAAGAAACATGCCATTCCGAGAGGTGGATGTCTTTTCCAGATTGATGGCTGATCGCATCATTTTCTTAGGAACAGAAATTGACGATTACATCGCCAATATAATTCAAGCTCAACTGTTGTTTTTGGAAAATACCGATCACAGCAAAGACATTCAAATTTACATCAACTCACCAGGCGGCAGTGTGTATGCAGGTCTCGGGATTTATGATACGATGCAATACATTAAACCAGATGTCGCCACCATTTGCACAGGCATGGCTGCATCCATGGGTGCTGTTTTGCTTTGCGCTGGACATGCAGGAAAACGTACGGGTTTAAAGCATAGCCGTGTAATGATTCACCAACCGCTAGGTGGAGCTCGTGGTCAGGCATCTGACATTGAAATTACCGCTAGAGAAATTCAAAAACTCAAGAAGGAATTGTACGATATCATTGCTTTCCATAGCGGAAAACCTTACGATCAAGTTTGGGCGGACAGTGATCGTGATTACTGGATGATTGCTCAAGAAGCAAAAGAATATGGAATGATTGATGAAGTCTTAGAAAGAAAAAATGGTTAATCCCATTCAACAATAAATGAAAAGGGTCACCACAAGTGGCCCTTTTTTATCTTATTCAGATGCCCACATTTGTAGACCTCATATTGCCCCTATCCATTCCCCATGCACTGACCTACGAAGTGCCTGAAGAAATGGCTCCATACCTGATGCCAGGGATGCGGGCAGTTGTTCCATTGGGTAAAAACAAAAAGTACGTCGGTATTGTGATTTCTATTCACGAGGAAATCCCAACAGCCTATGATCCCAAAAGCATTGAGTCATTGATTGATGAGTATCCCATTGTAACTGAAAAGCAGATCAAACTTTGGTTTTGGGTTGCTGAATACTACCTCTGCCACATTGGTGAGGTGATGCAATCCGCGCTTCCTCCAGGGTTAAAATTTGATGAAGAAACAACCTATGTTATTGCAGAGGATGTTGAATTAAACAACAACATCAGTCCTTTGGAGCAAGAAATTATTGCTGATATCGCTGCCAATGGCAGTCAGTCGTGGGTGGAGCTCAACAAAAAAATAAAAGACCCCTATTTTTCCGCTGCATTGCAACAACTGCTCAAAAAAAAAATATTGTTGCCGCAACAGGAGGTGAAAAAAAGATTCAAGCCAAAAACCATCGATGTCATCTTCTTTAACGAACCTTACCAACAATTGGAGGCTTGTTTACCCATTTTACAGGATCTTGAAAAAGGTGCCAAAAAACAATATCAACTGTTGCAGTTTCTGATTACCAAAGCCAACAATGATCCTGCTTGGGAAGGCAATAAACGAGAAATGCTCCTTGAGTCCAATTGTCATTTAAGTCAACTGAATGCACTGGCTGAAAAAGGCATCATTGGACTAAGAAAGAAAAACATCGATCGCATCTTAGAAGGATTGATAGCGCCCAGCAGCATTCCACAATTGAGTGTTGCCCAGCAAACAGCATTGTTATCCATACAAGAACAATGGAAAACCAAACCCATTGTTTTGCTCAATGGAATTACCGGAAGCGGGAAAACTGCAGTATACGCTCATCTGATTGAGGAGCAAATCCAACAAGGAAAGCAAGTTCTTTTTTTGCTTCCAGAGATTGCATTGACAACACAAATCGTACAACGATTAAAAGCACTATTTGGCGTTCGAGCCGGCGTTTATCACAGTGGATATAGTGGCAATGAACGTGCAGAAATATGGAGTAAAATCATCACCCACAACCCCGGAGAATACGACATCATCATTGGTGCACGCAGCTCCATTTTCCTCCCTTTCGAACGACTGGGATTGATCATCGTGGACGAAGAGCATGACGCCAGCTATAAACAACAAGACCCTGCTCCTAGGTATCATGGAAGAGATGCGGCTATTGTTCTTTCTCAATTACATCATTGTCCTATTGTTTTGGGAAGTGCCACTCCTTCATTGGAAAGCTATAAAAACAGTGAGAGCGGCAGGTATGGATATGTGGAACTCTCTGAACGGTATGGACCAGCGACACTTCCAAAAATTGAACTCATCAACCTTTTAGAAGCCCGACAAAAAGATCAAATGCATGACTCATTTAGTCAACATTTGGTAAACAATATTGAATTTGTATTAAAAAACAATGAGCAAGTCATTCTATTTCAAAATAGGAGAGGGTACACTCCACAATGGCAATGTCAAACTTGCGGACAAATTTCAAAATGTACCCGATGTGATGTTAGTTTAACCTATCACAAAAAAGACCATCATTTGGAGTGCCATTATTGCGGATACCGCACCATTCCACCCAAACAATGTGAGACATGTCATTCCACTGATCTAAAAATGCTAGGGTCTGGAACTGAAAAAATAGAAGAAGAGGTTACTCGATTGTTTCCGGAGAAAATCGTACAACGTTTGGATGGGGATACCACAAAAAACAAAAATAGTCAAGCAGAGATTGTAGAGCGTGTTATGGATGGAGAAATTGACATCTTGGTAGGTACCCAAATGGTAACCAAAGGATTGGACTTTGAAAACGTTACCTTGGTTGGGGTGATCCATGCCGACCGATTACTCGCTTTCCCTGATTTTAGGGCCATCGAAAGAACTTTTCAATTGTTGACACAAGTGGCAGGACGCGCCGGAAGAAGCAAAGCAGAAGGAAAGGTTTTGATACAAACAACACAGCCGGAACATTGGATTTATCCTTTGGTCATTGAGAACAATTATTTAGAATTTTATAAGAAAGAAAGCAAAGAACGGTTTCACTTTGCTTATCCTCCTTATGTTCGATTGATCAAATTGGTCCTTAAAAACAAAAACGAAGATGAAATAGAGGATACCGCGCAATACCTCGCTCAACGTTTACATGAATTGTTCAAAGAAGGCATCTTGGGTCCAGAAAAACCATTTGTCGCCAAGATCAACCATTATCATTTGCGCATTTTCACCATCAAATTGGCCATGAACAAAGAGCTTATGGACAGTAAGATGAAAATCTATAAATTGATTCAATCCTTAAAGGTGACACCACCCCACAACAGAACAAGGGTAAATATCGATGTTGACCCACAATAGTCGCTTCCCTTAGTATCTTTGTCATCCAATTCTGAATATGAAAAACGTACACTGTTCCTTTTGTGGAAGAAAAGAAGATGAAGTAAAAATGCTCATCGCTGGTTTGCACGGACACATTTGCAATGAATGTGCCCAACAAGCGCACCGCATCATAGCAGAAGACAGCAAAGAGGAAAAAACAGAAAAGCCTGTTGCTTTCAAAAACCACAAGCCCACTGAAATCAAAAAACACTTGGATGAATACATCATAGGCCAAGAAGATGCCAAGAAGGTTTTAAGCGTGGCCGTTTACAACCATTATAAGCGTTTGTCTCAAAAAGCAACAAAAGCCAAAAACGAAGAAATTGAGATTGAAAAATCGAATGTTATTTTAGTCGGTGAAACGGGAACAGGAAAAACCTTGCTGGCCAAAACCATTGCTCAGATTTTGAACGTTCCTTTTGCTATCGCTGATGCCACGGTACTTACCGAGGCGGGATATGTCGGTGAAGATGTCGAGAGCATTCTTTCCAAACTTTTGCAAAACGCTGACTTTGATGTACAAAGGGCAGAGCGTGGCATCGTATTCATTGACGAGATTGATAAAATAGCACGCAAGAGTGACAATCCCAGCATCACCCGTGATGTCAGTGGGGAAGGCGTTCAACAGGGATTATTAAAATTATTAGAAGGCAGTATTGTTGGGGTTCCTCCTCAAGGAGGAAGAAAACATCCTGAACAAAAATTGGTGCAAATTGATACGAAAAACATCCTGTTCATTTGTGGCGGGGCGTTTGATGGCATCGATAAAATGATTGCCAGAAGAATCAATACCACCGCCATTGGATTCAGCAATACTACCAAGGCCAAAGAGGGTCAATCACTTTTAAAATACATCACACCATTGGATTTAAAAACCTTTGGATTAATTCCTGAATTGATTGGGCGTTTCCCTGTATTGAGTTATTTGGAACCCTTGGATGCTGAGGCCTTGCGCCGCATTTTGACAGAACCCAAAAATGCGCTCATCAAGCAATATGTAAAATTGTTTGAGATGGATGGCATTAAAATTTCCTTTGATAAAAAAGCCATTGACTTCATCGTAGAAAAAGCCTTGGAATACAAACTGGGAGCAAGAGGTTTGCGTTCCATCTGCGAAGCCATCATGAACGACATGATGTTTGAATTGCCTTCGAAACCTGAAGAAAAAGAAGTGAAGGTTAATGCGGAATACGCAAGAAAACAATTCTCCAAATCTGGTTTATTGGATCAAGCAGCTTAACTTTTTATTACGCTCATAAAAAAAGCCCCAATTGCTCGGGGCTTTTTCATTGTCTATTGAATCTTTATTTGCTCACCACCATTCTCATGGTTTGCATGATTCCATTTTGCATCATCTCCACCATATAGACTCCGTTGGCCAATGATTGACCAAAGTCCAATGTCGTATTCATTGATCCCTCGATGATGTAGCGACTATTGAATACCGCACGACCCATTGCATCAGTAATCTTCAATTGCAACTCCCCATCCAAACCTTGGATGCTGAAGTTCACGAATTGACCTTGTGTTGGGTTAGGGTAAATCATAGCTGTTATACCATTGTCAGAGCGTTCCGCGATGTTGCTTTCCTCTTCAATTGTAGGCATTCCCGCTGATCCAAATGTCTTGACACACTGAGTGGTTCCAAAGGCAGTTTGATTCACACCATCAACATGCTTGGATGCAATTCTAACATCATAACGCTGACCATTGCCTAAACCCGAAACTGTGCTCAAGGCCAAAATTCTGGATCCACCTACTGAACCTTGGACATATACGGGCATTCCTGAAAGTGGAGCAACCATAGTCATTTCCCAAACGTATCGTGATGTTCCACAAACTGATCGATTGGTAGCAATTGAAGAAGAAGCTAGTTTAAAGCTTGCAGGACAACGATCAGTAACTCTCACATTCAAATCAGCCTCACTTGCCATTTGGAAACTAGCTGCTGCATTTCCTATTGCAAGAGCTGGAGTAGTTGTCCCAAATGCATCCTTTAAATTGTACAACACATCAACAGTCACGTAAACCGTTTGTGCTGTTCCACTCAAATTCGCGGGAGCAATTGCTCCCAACTGACAGACAGTAGAAGCAACAGTGCTAGTTACTGGAATAGTGTAGGACCATGCCGGAATACCACTGATGTCTGAGGATGCCCAACGGTGGATGGTGTAACCTGCAGAGTTTGGTCGATATCTAACCTTGAAATTTTGACAAGTACTTGAAAACGTATTGGTTCCAGCTGTATAAAGAGCTATATCAGTTGAAGATGGAAGCAAATTAGAAATTGTCAAATTCACCATACCGGCAACGTTATTGTTGTTTCGAACACATAAATAATAGGTATCACCCACTACAAGTTGATCAAAAATCAACGTTTCATTACCACCATCCGTTGCTATTCCCAATGCACCAGGATGCACATCATTTTCCGCTACTAGAGGAATCAATTGCACTGATGCATCCACTGGCGTTTCATACAGACTTAAATCATTGTCATCCTCGACAGATAAGGAGCCAACTACAGCAATGCGCATCGCATTAGAAGTCGCTATAAAACTGAACCATTTGTCCAATCCCAATCCCGGAGACTGAACCGTGTTGGTTCCTGTGGATAAGTTCACCGTTTGCGCAGTCTGAACACCAATTCCAAATTGACCTATGTAGTTAACAGCAACGGCTGCTGCAAAACCTGAAACAGGACAAATCAAATCAGCCCCTGAACAATCTTCATCGATGCTGTTTCCGCAAATCTCTATACCACCAGGATGAGCGGATGCATCTGCATCATTGCAATCACCCAATCCATAAATACCCGGAGTGGTGGTGAAAGCTGGGCCAAGTGGGCCACAGGTGTTGATTACAGAGAAATCATAGCCATCCATATCTCCATCTGAATACCAATTTTGCAAAGCATGAACGTAGTTCAACGCATCATTGCAGTCGGTATTGTTGGTTACATAAGTAGCACCGGGAGATTGACAAGCGTTGGTCGCTGTTCCTGCTCCGTAAGTGTCACCATCTACATCGTTGTAATAGTTGACAAAGGTCAAACCGTTGTCTACTCCTCCTGTACAATCATTGTCAACACCATCGCAAATTTCAGAATTGCCAGGGAATCTGTTAGATGCCCCATCATCACAATCAGTATTGTTGGTCACATAAGTAGCACCAGGAGACTGACAAGCGTTGGTGGCTGTTCCTGCTCCGAAATTGTCACCATCACCATCGTTGTAATAGTTGACAAAGGTCAATCCGTTGTCTACTCCTCCTGTGCAATCGTTATCAACACCGTCGCAAATCTCTGCTGCTCCTGGGTTGATGGCTGAAGCACCGTCATTACAATCGGTATTGTTGGTTACATAAGTTGCACCGGGAGATTGACAAGCGTTGGTCGCTGTTCCTGCTCCGTAAGTATCACCATCTGCATCGTTGTAATAGTTAACAAAGGTCAATCCGTTATCCGCTGTGCCATTGCAATCATTATCCAAAGCGTCACATATCTCAGTCGCTGCTGGATTTGAAACTGCAGAGGTGTCATTACAATCGGTTGAATTGCTCACATAACCTACTGGAGCTTCACAAGCCGCTACAGTTGAATCGGCATTTCCATATGTATCTGCATCAAAGTCTTTATAAAACGTTGATGTGCTGGGTGTATTAGCAGCACCGGGAGTTCCAACGCATAAGGTTCTCAAATCCGTCATGTTATTACCAGTATCGGCTCCGTCTGGATAACGTCCAATGGTTCCTGAAGGGAAGTTCGGAGAACCTGCATCAATCAAAGTGTTCACCGCTGCACCTTCCGAATAACCTCCTGAAGTGTTTCCTTCATAACTGACAGCATCCAACAAATTATTGCTGTTGTCTTTCAATGCCAAAGCATCCGTTGCACCATTTTGAATCAAATTGGTTGCAGGGGTAACTAACAAATTAATATTGGCGATAGTGGCATTGTTTCCTACCACAAAGTAGCCTCCAGGTTGAAGCAAGGTAGAAGTAGTAGCCAAAGTAAGGGTGGTGTAAACTACCGCTGGGGTAGCTCCACCATTCACCAATTCCAACTTGTATCCATTGATATCTACCGCCGTGGTGCCGTTGTTTTTGATTTCTACCCACTCGGCATTATCCGAACCGTTGTTATCATAATCCACTTCATTGATGACCAATTGGGCCAAATCATCGCTGCTGATTGAGTATACCATTGATGATGTACCCAAGGTAGCTGTACCCGAAGTGACAGACAATCCAAAGTTGATGGTTTCAATGGCCTCCACTTCTGTATCATTTGTGATGGTCACACTCACCGTTTTGGTCGCTGGATAAGTTTCCGCAGGTGTAAATATCAAAGAAGCCGTTGAGAAGGTAAAATCGCTTCCTGAAGTAGCGCTACCTGTTCCCAAATTTGAAATAGCCACCACTACATCACTCACTGGGGCAATATCCATTGTGATGGAAAGTTGATCAGTGCCTATGCTTTCACTTCCCGATTGAGTTGGAGAATTAAATTGGACAATGGAAACCGGAGGGGTAAAAGTGGTGTATCCGTAAATATTCAAATCATCAATACGCCAATTGGCGGTATTGACACCAGCATTACCGGCACCGGCATATCCATACAAACGGTACGTTACAATGGCACCGGGAATAGTAGTGAAATTGGTTAATACCAGAGATTTCTTTGCCCAAAAATTATCTGCTAAGACCGATGTAGTTGCCAAATCTGAAGTATATCCATCTGCACTTGAGCGTAAAGCAATGGACTGTGGACCTGTTCCTGTGCTTCGTGTTCCCAGAACAATTTCTGTCATGGTGAACGCATAATTCAAATCAGCATCCAAGGTGAACTCAAAGTATGCGCTTCCACCCGCCGCAGGGTTCAATGCTCCAATCCTAGCGGCAGCACCTGCGTTACCTCCAGCACTTGCGCCAGAATAACTTCCAGAGGATGAAGAAGTTGTCGTGATTAACACAGTATTTCCGTTGTTATTACCTTGTAAAACAGAACTTGCAGATAAATTATTAATTGTCGATGTTGTGTAGACCGCTGTGGCAAAATCATAGTAGATAACGGGGTATAATCCTGCACAAACGCATGAACCATTGATGAAATTGATGGCATCATTGCTTGTCAAAGCGTTGGCATCGTCACATGCAGTGGTAGGTTCAACATTTCCACACCCACATGCACCAGCTAAAATCTTATTTGGGTCATTATCGCACTCATCAGTCAAATCGCAAGTGCCATCATTGTCGGTATCAAGAGCTGGAGTACCTAGACATACACCACAAGAGGTGATGACATCATTCAAGGTACAAGCGTTATTATCATTGCAAGATTGTCCCACTTCCACGTTTCCGCATCCGCACGCACCTGCCAAAATTTTATTGGGATCGTTGTCACACTCATCAGTCGCATCACAGGTTCCATCACCATCCGTATCTTGAATGGTTCCTGCGCAAACGCAAGAAGCTGACCACTCATCGTTGATGGTGCAAGCATTGTTGTCATTACAAGCAGTGCCTGGCAAAGCAGTTCCACCAGGGACACCGGCGCAGTCATTGGCAGCTGCTGAAGAAACATTAAAACCATTGCTGGTCCCAATTGTCAAGGTCATCCCCGATGTTGCAGTAGCTGTCAGGGTGACCCCCGTTCCAGAACCGGATAAAATAACGCCGGTAATGACAACAGACGATGTACCTGTCGTGATGGTACCAGTAGTTGATCCCGATAGAGTTCCTGCGTTTCCGTTGGTGGTTAAAGTCACCAATGTATTGGAAGTCACATTCTTTTGAGTTCCATTTAAGTCAACCGCATTTACCGTAACAGAAAAAGCCACACCCTGGGTTTGGGGGGAAGCGATCGTTGAAACGCTCAAAGCAGAAGGAGTACAATAATTGGCAGCCGTTGCCGAGTTTCTTGGATTTACTGTTCCAGCCGTAAAATCTGTGGAGTTGTTTCCCGCGTCTGTGCAACCGCCATTTATTCGAGATACGGAAGTAGTATTTGTATGAATTGGACCATAAGCACCCTCGAATGCAGACGCCGTTGATCCCCATCCGAATAAATCAACAATGGAAGCAGATGTCGGGGCACTTCCCGTCAATGCTGTAGTACTGCTGCACAATGCAATTTTTCCGGAGCTGACGCCTATACTTATGTTTGATGCTGTTACATCAGCTGTAGGCAGAGCAGGTAAAGTAGTAGTTGTACCTATAGCACACTGAACTAGACAGTATTTACCTGCGCCGATGGATACGCCGCTCAAATTCCCTACAGTCCAACTTGTTCCGGTAGCACTTGCCTGTTGGAGGGAATAACCTGTTAATGAAACAGAACTGTTTGTTGGATTAAAAATCTCAATAAAGTCATTTTTGTATGGAGCACCCGTGTTTCCACCACCGCCGTATACTTGACTAATCACTAGGTGATTCACTTGTGCATTTGTGGTCATGACCGACAATAACACAAAAATTAAACAAGCGAAAAGCGACTTTAATGAGCTGAAGGAATTAATTTTTTGAGACATCTAGATTTTTTTGGTTTAACAAATCTAACAAAAGACTTCCTACAACAGACCAACTCAACATTAATTTATCATTAAAAAAAAAGGGGCGTTGGGCCCCTTTAACATATTCATTTTTCTTATTCTATTGTTTAATCCATCTCACTCGCTCTTCCTTGCCATTGATCTCAACAGATATCCAATACATTCCAGGGCTTGTGGTGGATAAATTCAAATTCATGGTAGAAACCTCCGCCTCTTCTGATCTCCAATTGTGAATCAATCTTCCAGAAGCGTCTTGTACACGCACTTGGGTCATTGTGGCATCGGCATTCAAGGTAACAATTTGAACTTGTCCATCGATACTGGGATTGGGATAAACCATCCAACTGCGCGCTAATACCATATCCGTATTAGATCCTTCCTCTTCCCAAATGGGGATTGCCGTGAAAGTTCCTTTGAATTTTACGCATTGTTCATCCGTTCCATAATCCCCATGTACATCGTTCGGAAAAACAGGTCTAATTTTCACCCTCCATTCAGATCCAGGCAAAAAACCATAACTGGCTTGTGCAAAGATATCCCGAGAACCATTGGCTCCATATTGTTCAATCACAACTGGATTCCCATTCACATAGTACGGCTGACCATTCAAGTATTGCTCAAATCTCCACTGGTACTTCACCGCTCC
>JBDKGG010000060.1:0-2976 GCA_039798325.1 Bacteroidota bacterium | reverse complement strand
ATGGCTGATGAGAGATGCCCCATAATGGTTGTGTGCTAAGATAATCAACCATTGTATCTTTGGCACCGATGACAAAAAAGAATGACCTAGCCTTATTGAATACTTTACGTGCCATTGCGGCATGGATGGTTTGTTTGTTTCATGCTTCTTTTTTGTTAAAGGATTATTATCCTTCTACCTACAATGTGTTGTCTTGGGGTCAAGAGGGGGTCTATGTTTTTTTCATCATCAGTGGCGTGGTCCTGCCTTGGTCGATGGATCAATCCCAATACCAATGGCGCTTTGCGGGGAAGTTTATGCTGAAAAGAATGCTGCGCTTGTATCCGCCTTTTTTGGTTTCCGTGGTGATTTGCGCCTTTGGATTTTATGGATGGAAGGGCATGATCTCGCCAGAGGGATTGACCAAAATGTTGCACAGCGTCACCTTTGCAGCGCCTTTCTTGGGGACCAAATGGGTCAATGATGTGTATTGGACCTTGTTTGTTGAGTTTCAGTTTTACCTCTACCTCGCCTTGATTTTCCCATTTTTTGTTTCTTCAAAAGCGTGGGTTCGAACGACAGCGTTGGTGGTCACCTTGGCGTTGTCTTTTTTGTCAAAATCCTTTGAGCCAAAATTGGTCAAAGTCACTTTGTTTTTTCATTTGCCGGTATTCACCATGGGATATTACGTGTATTTGTATTTGAAGGGCCGAATCGGTGAGAAAGAATTTTGGATGGGCTTGTTGCTGAGTACCCTGGTGTGTTTGTATTTGACAGGAATTTTGCACGGATTAAAATGGCGCATTGTGACTACTGCTTTCCTCACAGCTTTGGTCATCATTTGGGTCAAGCAAGGAAACCGTTGGCTGGACCGTTTGGGCGAAATATCGTATTCTTTTTACCTGACCCATTGGTTCGTGATTTCAACTTGCAATCATTTCTTTTACCATGATATGCGCAGCCCGTTGGGGTCGGTTTTCTTTTTCTTGTTGATTCAGATGGTCTCTATCCTTTTGGCTCAGCTGTTTTATCGGGTGGTGGAGAAACCGTCTTTGTTGTGGACCAAGAAGGTGCGCTATACTACTGATCCGCCAAAAGTTTAAAAGTCATGCGGTGGTGCGGGCAGGGTCCATGGGCGGCAATGGCCGAACGATGCGCCTTGGTGGGGTAACCTTTGTTCACTTCCCAACCGAAATGTGGAAATTCAAGATGTAAACGCGCCATGTGTTCATCTCGGTGCGTTTTGGCCAAGATGGACGCCGCAGCGATGGATTTGAATTTGCTATCTCCTTTCACCACGCATTGGTGAATGATGCCGACATAGGGTTTGAATCGGTTGCCATCCACCAAGATGAGCTCTGGCACAATTTGGAGTTGGTCGATACACCGGTGCATGCCTGTGATGGAGGCATTGAGAATATTGATTTCGTCAATCTCTTGAGGCGAAACCGCCACGACAGCCCAAGCCAATGCTTGTTGTTCTATGATGGGCCTTAGGGCTTCTCTTTTTTGCTCTGTCAATTGTTTGGAATCGTTGAGCCAAGGATGATCAAAGTTGTCAGGAAGAATGACAGCCGCAGCAAAAACGGGTCCGGCCAAACAGCCTCTTCCGGCTTCATCACAACCCACCTCTATCAGGTCTTTGCTCCATCTATTTTGCAGCATGCTCTGTTAGTGTTTGTTGTATACTATGCCAAAATAAATCGGTTGCCTTTTCCCAGGTATAGCGGGTCAAGATTTCGTTTTTGGCCTTGTGCCAAGCTTGATGATGGGTGTCAAAGTGCGATAGAATACCCATGTGATGCGCGATGTCTTCCACATTCAATGCGTTGGCATACAAGATGGCTTCTCCGCCAATTTCAGGCATGCTGGAGTTGTTGGCGGCCAGTACTGGAACGTCACACTGCAGCGCCTCAATGATGGGGATCCCAAATCCTTCGTATAGGCTCACCATGACAAGTCCGCTGGACGCTCCCAATAAGGTCATGAGCTCATCCCCATCTCGCCGACCCATCCAATGGACATCGGTAAGGTGTTTCAACGTTTCAGGAGCATCTTGGTTGAACATGGCTGCGCCCACCACCATCAAATGATATTCGGGATGCACCTTTTTGAAAAGATGGAAGGCTTCTAAAATACGGGATAGATTTTTTCGGGGATGCAAAGATCCGATGAAAATAAAATAGGGCTGTCCATCGGTGAATGTAGCTCTGATTTTCCCTTGATGCGCTTGGTCAATGGGTCCCCAATCGGGATTGGTTCCATTGCACAGCACGTCAATATCTTGTTGCGCGATGCCAAAGGATTGGTGAATGTCCTGTTTGGAGAATTCGCTAACCGTGGCAATACGTGTTGTCTTTTTTACCAACGCACGGGTATGCCGATTCCAGTAGGTCGCGTATTTTTTGGGCAACAGTTCGGGGTAGTGAATGAAGTTCAGGTCGTGGATGACGTTGAGCTGGGGACAAGGGCAACGCAGGGATCCGTGTCCATCGGGGGATACAAAAATGTCGGCGTTTATTTTTTTGAGCAAACGCGGAACACTGAAATCAAACCACCAATCGAATAGCCAAGGCCGGCGCGCAGGAGGAAAAAGGGTGTGACAAAAAACGTTGTTGCTCTTTGGAATCAGCGAGTAGTTGTAATGATCAAATAGCAAATGAAATTGGTGCTCGGGGTGGCGCTGAATAAGCCGAATGAGTATTTCTAGGGTGAAGCGACCAATCCCCTCCAGTTTTCCGGGTTTGAGCAGACGGGTATTGATTGCAATTTTCATGAAAAAAAAAGCCACGCGCAGGCGTGGCAATTTAGTATAATTCTGTTACGAACTCAATTATAAACGCTCGATTCCTTTGTGACGACGCTCGTCAGAAACGGTCAATTTCTTACGACCCTTGCGGCGACGTGCGTTAAGAACGCCACGACCAGCAGCGTCTGCCATTCTTTTACGGAATCCGTGTTTGTTACGGCGTTTTGTATTCGAGGGTTGGTAAGTAC
>JBDKGG010000059.1:0-8965 GCA_039798325.1 Bacteroidota bacterium | reverse complement strand
TTGAACGAACTTCTTGTTTCCCTCAGAAAGAAAATCATTGAAATACAGCTCAAGTGCCTGAACGTAAGCAGGATGTTGGTAAAGTGGCGATGAGCCAGATCCAAAATACTTTTCCCAAAGCGCTGTGCGGGGAGCTTGCGCAATCAAATACAATCGAGCCATCGAGTAGGCATGGAGCGCACCGAAAAACGGTGAATCTTTTAAGGGCAATGCTTGTCTCAGCGAGTCATCAAATGTCTCAACAATCTGAACGAATTGCGCGATTTGTATGCTGTCATTTTTGGAGTCATTGTTTGGCATCATGTCCAATCCTTTTCCCTTCTTTTGCATATGAAGGCGCTGTTCTTCTTTACCACTGGCCTTTTCAGCGGCAAAATCAAAATAATGTTCTTCTAGAAAGTTGTTGTAATCCTTGTAGTAATTGAGCACGCGGCGATGCAAATCATCTGAACCGTTCAACCAAATAACAGGAATCTCCGCTTTGTCAAATTTGATGGGCTCATTGTTTTTTAATGTCGGAATTTCAATTTCATAACTCCCATTGTGGTTGCCATAAAAGACACCTTCCCATCTGCCGAGCCGAAAATAATATACATGGTGCTCCTCTGAAACAGGAATGTCAAAAGTGAAGTGTCCCGACGCATCAATCGGAATGCGTCCAATCACGGATCGATTCTGTGAAATAAAGTCGTTGCAAATCTCCACAGTCATGGTTTGATTCACCCCCAATGGAAATGATCCCGTGACGTTTATGCCTTGGACTATTTCGGTCAGCAAGACCAAAATCAAAAACAGCAATGAGAATTTATTTTTCGCCATATACTTGAACCACTGTAGGCAAGAACGATGAAACATCGCCTTTATTTCGTATCACTTCCCTCACGATGGTGCTGTGCACAAAGGCAAATTGTGGATCGGTAAATATTAATACGGTCTCAATGTTGGGGTGCAGACTTTTATTCATGTGCGCAATGGAACGCTCATATTCAAAATCACCGCCATTGCGAATGCCTCTCAAGAGATAGTCAGCCCCAATGGATTGGCAATAATCAATGGTCAATCCATGAAAGGTTTCAACGCGAACATTTTTTAAGTGTTCAAAACTGGCTTTGCACCAATTCAATCGTTGTTCCAAAGGAAACATATAATTCTTGGAGGTGTTGGTGCCGATACCGACGATGATTTCGTCGAAGAGCTGAGCACTTCTTTCTACAACATTCACATGTCCTTTGGTAATGGGATCAAATGAGCCCGGAAAAACTGCAATTCTCTTCATGAAATGAACTTTTTGAAAAAAGAAAAATGAACATGTCCAAATTTTTTCATCTTGATAAAGGCGGGATGTGATTCGAAATCATGTTCTTTGCCATGTTCCAAAACCAATAATCCCTCTTCAGATAAAGCGCTTTGGCATAGGTCGGGGATATCTTTCATTTGAACCAGATCAAAGGGCGGGTCGGCCAAAATCAATTCGTAGGTAGTTGTATTTTGTTTCAACCAAACCAAACAATCCGCCTTGACGACCAATCCTTTTACTTCAAACTTCTGATGGTTCTTTTTGATGTGCATCACATGAGTCGCTTGCTGTTCAATGGATGTAACAAAAGAAGCTCCTCTCGAAAAGCACTCCAATCCCAATGCGCCAGTACCCGAGAATAAATCCAAAACCCGGATGCCATCCATGTCCACCATGTGGTAGAGAATGTTCATCAGGCCTTCTCGAGCAAAGTCAGTAGTGGGGCGTCCATTGAATTTCTTAAGAACTTCAATGGGATGCCCTTTGTATATGCCTCCAATTATGCGCATAAAGTATGCATCAAAACACTGTGCCATTGGGCAGGCATGGTTTCATTTTTGGGGAGATGAAGTCCCATTGGGGGCAACCAAGCAGTTAACCCAGGCACGTAGGGTTGGATGGAATTTAATAACTCCTCCGTAACGTCCTCACCCGTGAAAACAACAGTTGTTTTTTCTGGACATGCATAGTTTTGGAGGGTGGCCGAGACAAAGTACAAGGAATCTTCCCATGATCGGGACTCGAAAGGATTGGCCAGCAATCGCTTTCCATCTTGAACCAAATGAATGCTGATTTTTTTAGATTCCACATTGGCAAACAGCACCGTCCCCTTTTCCTGCAGAGGTGAGGTCAATTGCATCCAGGGTTGCACCCAACAGCGCACTGTGGCTTGCGGAAAAAGCATCGCGATGCTCTCCATGGCTTGGTGGTGTCGGTCAATCAAATAAACCCTCTCCTCCGCCAACAATGCATGGTGCATTTGGTGAGCGGGCAGATCAGCCATCCAGGTATCCAATCGGGTTTCATCAAAAAACAACTCGGGAACCAAGGTCCAACTGTCGCTGTCATAAGTAATGCTGACTTTGCGAAAAAGATGTTGATTCAATCCTTGTTGCGTAATCATGCTTGGAATTTCCCAAGGCTGGGTTTTTAGCCGGAAGAGATGCACCGGTTGCCTATTTTGATAATCAAACAACGCCAATTGCAGTCCCTCG
This sequence comes from Bacteroidota bacterium, assembly GCA_039798325.1. Taxonomy (GTDB): domain Bacteria; phylum Bacteroidota; class Bacteroidia; order Flavobacteriales_D; family Sanyastnellaceae; genus CAMCTV01. The sequence continues at coordinate 6,454 of JBDKGG010000059.1, read as the reverse complement.
GCATGCACATGAATGGCCAAATGCATTTGGTCCGATTGCTTCAACCATTTTTCAGGCAGATCAATGTAGGGTGCATGGGTCATCTCAATATTCGCATGATTTATTCGTCTCGCGAATCTACATAATCCTTTGGCCTTTCCGTAATTTGCAAAACAATTTTCACCATGAGTCAATCCAACCTGAGCCAAATGTTTGAGGAGAGAGCCCTTTCCTTTCTTCCTTTTCAACCTACGGAAGGGCAGGGGAGGCTATTGCATGTGTTTGGTCGCTTTGCGGCCACGGCCAAACCGCGGTGTGTGCTTTTGGTGAAAGGATATGCTGGTACTGGAAAGACCACAACTGTGCAGTCCATGGTCAAAGCGCTGGAGAGTTATGGTTTGAGTGTGGTGTTGTTGGCTCCAACAGGTAGAGCAGCCAAGGTATTGGGCAACTACTCAGGGAGGCCAGCGTCCACCATTCACCGTCAGATTTATTATAAGCGTTCGGATCGATCCGGAAAAATTTGGTTCGAACTCAAAGAAAACAAAGCAGAAGACACCATCTTCATCGTGGATGAAGCCTCAATGATTGGCGCAGATGCCATGAATTTTAAATTCGATGATCTGGCCAGTGGTGATCTATTGGACGATTTGATAACCCATGTATACAGTGGAGAGCGTTGCAAATTGATGCTCATCGGTGATGAGGCACAGCTGCCTCCGGTCGGCAGCGACCGCAGTCCTGCACTGGTAGCCGACGGTTTGCGATTGAATTATGATTTATTCCTGGCCGAGATTCACCTGAAAGAGGTCATCCGTCAAGCCCAAGATTCAGGTATTTTGTACAATGCCACTTTGCTGCGTTATCTTATTGTACAACGAGCCGAACAGCTTCCCAAGTTTATCTCCAAAGGGTATACAGACGTTATCCGTGTGGATAGTGATGTGCAACCGATGATTGAAAGCATGTATTCCGAATTTGGAATGGATGATACCATCATCATTACGCGTTCCAACAAGAGCGCGAACATGTTCAATCAGCAAATCAGAACCCGCATTTTGGGAATGGAGGACGAAATCAATTCGGGTGATCGCATGATGGTCTTGCGCAACAGCGATTATTGGTTGCAAAAGGAGCATGAAGGCATTGGCTTCATTGCCAACGGCGATACCATTCAAATCAAACGGATTAAAAAGTTCGAAGAACGCGGTGCTTTCCGTTTTTGCAAAGCGACGATTGAGCTGGTGGATTATCCCGATTTACCAGAATTGGAAGTGATTCTACTCTGCAATCCCATTTATGATATTACGCCCTCGTTGTCTTCTGAAAAAATGAAGGAGTTGTGGAATTTGGTCGCGAAGGATTATGAAGATGAAGGATTTGTCCGCATGCGCAAAAAGGTGCAGCAAGATCCTTATTACAATGCCTTGCAAGTGAAGTTTGCTTACGCCATTACGTGCCACAAATCACAAGGTGGTCAATGGTCCGCGGTGTTCATCGATCCCGGTTACATCGCACCTGATACACCTGCTTATGAGTGGAACCGTTGGATGTACACCGCCATGACCCGAAGCAAACAGAAAGTGTTTCTGGTAGGCATGGGCGATGACTTATTTGACAACGACTAAAGCTACTTGGTCATCATCCATTTGGTGATGGCTACTACCCAATTTCGTGGGAAGAATCTGCCGGAGTTGGCCATAATGTAGTTCATCATCCCATGAATGGCTACAGATTTTTGATTCATCAACGATTGATAACCAAACAACGCTACCTCCTCGGCACTGGGGAATTTTTTCTTGTTATCAAATAACCCATCACCCTTGAATCCTGCGGCCTGCGCAAAATTCGTTTCGGTTGGACCAGGACACAGTGCGGTTACGCTAACGCCTGTTCCTTTGAGCTCACTGTTGATGGCTTCTGAGAAATGCAGGACATAAGATTTGGTAGCGAAATATACAGCCATGGTAGGTCCAGGTTGAAAGGCAGCAGTAGAAGCCACATTCAGAACCCTACCAAATTGGCGTTGTTTCATTTCGGGAACAAACAATTGACAAAGGGCGGTAAGGGCAGTAATGTTGAGTTGTATCATTTGTTCATTCTTGCTCCATTGAGTTTCAACAAACCATCCCGTATCACCAAACCCGGCATTGTTAATCAAGTAGTCAATGGCTATGCCCTTGGACTGGATGTTGTTGTGCAAGGCCTGAGCGGCACCATTTTCGGACAAATCACAGGCTATGATGGTTACGGGAACCGAATATTTTGATGCGATTTCCTTCTGTAGTTCCAACAAGGCATTCTCGTTTCGCGCGGTTATCACCAATCCGATACCATCTTGGGCAAACAAAAAACTCATGGCTCGGCCAATTCCGGAAGATGCCCCTGTAATCAATGCTGTTTTCATGCTGAAATTTTTTTGCAAAGATGAGAAAGGTCGGTCTTGTCGATTGTTATTTTTCAAAAATACCACTGATCACCAATCCTAAACCATCGTGGTATTTTCCTTCTTTTAGAAGTACCTCGTGTTCTACCAAATGCATCGTCCTGAATGATTGAAAATAAGTTTGAACGTCTTGGATATTGTACAATAAATCAATTTCAGATGGACCTCCCACATTGCTTTTATCCCGGTAATTTAAATGACCCTCAGAGAAACATTGAAAAATGACTTTTCCAGTAGGTTTCAGCATTTTTAGGATATGGGCAAATATTGGCCCTTGCTGCCTCTTGGGAAAATGGTTGAAGATGATCACCAATCCATCCATGCTTTCGGGTTGGTTCAAGTAACGCAGCGCATCTGTTACCTGATAGTCGATAGAAATCCCCTTGCTTTTGGCCAGCTGCAGAGCTTTGTCTCTACCTGCGGAACTAATGTCAAAGGCAAAGGATTCCAAGCCTTGTGTGGCTGCATACACCGCATTGCGGCCCTCTCCTTCGGCGGAGAAAAGGACTTTGCCTTTGGTGATGAGAGGCAAATGCTCGGCAAAAAATACATTGGGTTCTTCGCCATAGACAAATTCATTTTGTTCGTAGCGGGAGTTCCAAATTTGGTCAGGTGTTGGATTCATTTTGGTTATTTTCGTGCAATGAAAAAATCTCGGGTATTCTGTGGCTGTATCTTATTTATTCTGGCGCTGATTCCCTTTCAATACAGGGCGCAAAGTAACTTCGGATGTGATCTTTTCTGCGTAACCAATGTCACTTTGAACACAACAGAATCTTTGTGGTATGTAGACATCGCCTTTGAAGGAGGAATGTCGGATTTTATCAATTATCCCTATGTTGGTTCTATGGTCAATCTGGCGGGCGAAACAGTAGCTGTTGGTTCCATGGAATACTTTGGACAGTTTGGTGGGACCACCACAACGTATCACCCGGCAATGAACAACAATGATCTGGGTTTTGAGGGCACGGTCTATTTTGTCTACGATCAGGACACTTGCGCATTGAGTTATCCCTGCTTGACGTCCGCTGTCACGGAAAAGGAGAACTTCGTCATGGTGCAGTCGGACAATGAAATCAAATGGATCGGAGCAAAACCCATGGCTTCTATCGTGTTATTCGATCTTTCAGGAAAGATGGTGGCGTCTGTTTCAAGCGCGAATGAAATTTCAATTGCACATCTTTCATCGGGTGTATACATCTTTCAGTGTCAACACCAAGAACGCATGCAGCGGGGTAAAATATGGAACCGATGATGGAGTCAACTCGCTTTGTCGTCCATTATGGATTGCATTTTGTCCTTCCGGTGTTCATTGCCTTGAGATGGGGTGGAGAGAATTGGAAAAGATGTGTGCTCATATTATGGGCCACCATGTTGGTTGATTTGGACCATTTGCTGGCCTCGCCCATGTTCGATCCCTGTCGGTGCAGCATTGGATTCCATCCTTTACATTCATCATGGGCAATAGCGTCTTATGTGTTATTTTTACTGCATCCAAAATTGAGATGGTGGGGAATTGGTCTGTTGCTTCACATGTTGACTGATTTTCAAGATTGTATTTGGATACAAAAAGATTGTTTATGAAAAAGAATTTATTGTCTGTTTTATTGATAGGTTGTTCGATTTTTTCATTGGCTCAACCTGCCGGCAGTTTGGACGCAGGTTTTGGTACAGGTGGAAAAGTTGTGAGCTCATTCAGTTCTGGAATTGAAGAGGCCAAGGCGGTGGTTTTGCAAGAGGATGGGAAAATTGTTGTTGCTGGCTTCGCCCAATTTGCAGCAACAGGAAAAGACTTCTTGGTGGCCAGGTATTTGACGGATGGTGCTTTGGACAACACTTTTGGAACCAACGGAGTATGGACCTTGGATCTGCAGTTGGGAAGTGATGATGTGGCACACAGCATGGTTATTGATGCGTCTGGTCGCATGATATTGGCAGGTAGCAGTGATGATGGGGTCAACAAGAATGCAGCCATGTTGCGATTGCTTCCGGATGGAACCCTGGATACTTCTTTTGGCAATAACGGAATTGTTTTGACCGATTTTATTTCGGGAAATCAAGATGAAGTGAAAGTGGTGAAGCAGCATTTGCTCACGGGAAAACTCATTCTTGGAGGTCAGAGCGCATCTACTTCCAATTTGGCTGTTCCCATCATTGCGCGATACAGTAGTGAAGGTGTTTTGGACACCACATTCAACAGTACTGGAATATTGTCTGCAACGACAACGGCTGGTGATTTGCAGCGCAACATGATGATCGAAGATTTGGAAGTTGTGGCCAATGGTAAAATCTCAGCAGTGGGTTGGCGCAAATACATTAGCACTTCCATCTCTTCTGATTTCTGGGCCTGTCGTGTCTTGTCCAACGGAACCATGGACAATACTTTTTCTACCGATGGAGCGGTTGCCTATGCCGAGGTAGGAGGCGCTTGTTATGGATATTCATTGGTCATTAATGCCAATCAAGATCTCATCGTTGGCGGAACAAGATCCTATTTGGGTAACAATGATTTCCGGATCATCACCATCACCAATTCGGGAACCATACCCACTACTTCCTCCAATTATTTCATTAGCACGGATGTGGACATTGCCTATGCGATGACGACGGATGTGCAAGGCAAATATATTTTGGCGGGCTCAGCAGGAACCACAACAGCCAGATCTTTTGGGACATTGAGACTTCTGGCTCCCGGCGATTTGCAATCTGATTATTCATTTGATTCCGATGGACGCATCATGACTTCTTTCAATGGAAATTTATTGAATGAATGCTGGGATGTTGTGGTACAGAATGACAACAAAATTGTTTGTGTCGGATATGCTGGAAATGACATCGCATTGTGTCGCTACCTCGGAACTGGCGTTCCTCAATTGGATGCTTTTAATTTGTCGTCTCCTGCAAACAACAGTGTCAATTTAAGTTTCACTTCATTAAACTTGTCTTGGACTGAGGCGTATGGCGCAACAGAGTATGAGGTGGAGGTAGCAACCGATGTTAACTTCAATAATATTGTGTTAACGGGACCAGTTGTATCAGCGGCTGCAGTTTTGACCAATTTGCAACCAGCGACCGCTTTTTGGTGGAGAGTTCGAGCAGGCGATGGGACCAATTGGGGAGCTTATGCAGGTCCATGGAAATTTACCACGGTTGGACTCAATGCTTTTACCTTGACCACTCCAAGCAATAATGCCAGTAACATCGCTTATGCTTCCGTTAATTTCAATTGGACAGACAATCCGGGTGCTTCAGGATACCAACTCATGGTAGATGCTGACCCCAATTTTACGTCATCACCAGTCAACTATTATCCAACCACCAGCGCACTAATCATCACCAATCTTTTGCCATCAACTACCTATTATTGGAAGGTACGCGCGACCAATGACGGAACCAACTATGGACCGTGGGTCGGCAGCTGGGTGTTCAATACCCAAACAGCCACGGTGGGCATTTCGGAGCTGAGTCAGGAAGTATTTCTGCTTTACCCCAATCCTGCCCATGACCACGTTGCAGTAAAAGGAAATTCATTCCAGATTGGAGAAGTGATTCAAATTTTCGATCAACAAGGAAGATGTGTCCAATCTCAAACCATCACAACCAAAGGCACACAGCTATTGACTTTACAGACCTTAGCAAATGGCGTCTACCATGTTAAAGTTGGGGCGAATGTTTTGACTTTGTTGAAAGAATGAGAAAGGGATGAAGGGATGAAGGAATGAGGAGACGAGGTCTTGTCCATCATCTCGGCCCACTTTCTGTTTTTATTTCTGTAAATGTCGCAAGTTCTAGAGAAGGAATTTCCCCTTTTGCACTAAGTGGGACACACCTCCTTTCTTTTTCTACGAAAAATGAGGAGTATAAATATAGCACTTCTTTCTCTTTCCCGCTCCGATTTCCTATATTCGTCTGAAATTAGAAAAACATGAAAACGGTTTTAACCCTATACCTTCAACTGCTCCTAGCTTTTTTAATCCTCGTTCCTTCATCCTTTCATTCCCAGTCACCTTTAGGTATTCCCTACCAGGC
>JBDKGG010000058.1:0-8809 GCA_039798325.1 Bacteroidota bacterium | reverse complement strand
ACCATGCGCGATTCCCCTGAATCGTTGATGTGAGATAGTGATTTTTCCATACCTCAAAGATATTCATCCACCAGATGATGTGGGCAAAAGAAAAAGACTTTGGCCTTGTTTTGCAACATTTATCCTGATATTTGTGTCTCATGCTTAGAATGAATCCCAGTTCAATTTTCTTTAAGAACGCAATAATGTGCCTTGTGCTCTCATTGCTTGGGGTAATTCAGGCTCATGCTACCCATATTTATGGGGGTGATTTGGTCTACGAGCACATAGGGAATAACGTTTATCAGGTTACACTTACCGTATACCGGGACTGCGACCCCAGCACCAATGTCAATGGAACAGGATTTGACCCCATCGTTTCCATTGGAATCTTTTCAGGAGGAAACAACAGCTTTGTTCAAGAACTTTCTATACCGTTATCCAATTCAGATATCGAAGCTTTGGATTTGGCTCTTGAAAATCCATGTTTCACTGTTCCTCCCAATGTCTGCGTAGAGCGCGCCGTTTATCAAGCCAACGTCACCCTACCCTTTTCAGCCAGTGGATATACACTGACCTACCAGCGGTGTTGCCGCAACTTGAGCATCGACAACCTTAACCAATCTCAACAGAATTTATCCGGAATGACGCTGACCACTCAAATTCCCGGAACCAACTTGGTAACGATTCAAAATTCCAGTCCTTCATTTGTCTCCACTCCTCCTACCGCTTTGTGCCTGAATGCCCCTTTTATTTATTCTTCCGAAGCCATTGATCCAGATGGAGATCAATTGGTTTATTCATTTTGCACACCCCTAGATGGTGCAGATCAAAACAACCCAGCCCCTGCGCCACCAGCAGCGCCACCTTATGGAAACAATACATGGTCACCAGGTTTCTCGACCAATTATCCCATTACCTCTAATCCAGCCTTTCAAATCAATCCTGCCACAGGATTGGTTACTGGAACTGCCACTCAAATTGGAACCTATGCCCTGGCCATTTGCGTTCAAGAATTTAGAAACGGTGTTTTGATCAATACCATTCGACGAGATTATCAGTTCAATGTCAACATGTGCAATCCCAATACAGGAGCCAACCCGGGAATTGCCAATACCGGCAATGGACAGCAAACTGATTTTTGCAGCGGATTAGAAGTGGGCTTTGTGAACAATAGTGTCAACGCAGATTCCTACCATTGGGATTTTGGAGTACCCTCATTAACCAACGATACCAGCAATGTTTTTGAACCGACGTTCATTTATAATGATCCAGGCGTATACACGGTTACTCTGGTGACCAACCCAGGATGGGAATGTGCTGATACAGCAACGGTTATTTATACGGCCATTGAAACATTCACCCCAGATATCCAGCCCCCTGTAGTCACTTGTATCGATGATGAAGTTCGTTATTCATTTGATCACGGATTGGTATCTGGACTTTTTCCGGGTGGCGTGACCTTTAATTGGACTTTGGAAAACAACATTTCCTCTGTCATCTCCACCAGTGAATACCCTTCCAATATTTATCTGGATTCCAATATAACCTCCTATACCATTGGATTGAGCATCGACAATGCGGGTTGTATTGGAACACAAAATTTCACATTTGATAATGTTCCTGAACCTACAGCGGTTATTGACCCTCAAACAGATCCTTGCGGAGGTTTTACCATTAACTTCACGCAGTCTTCTCTGAATGCAACAGGATTTTTATGGGATTTCGGGGCTCCAAACTCTCCCATTAGCATGGATCCCGCCACGTTTTACAATTACCCCAGTAATGGCAATTTTACGGTAATGCTCATTGCTAACGCCCCATCTACTTGTCCTGACACAGCCTATAGCATCGTGAGCGTTTTTGACGATTTGAGCCCCGATTTTATCAATCCGGGGCCGGTGTGTTTCAATGGCCACAGCCTTTCGTTTTCAGCGTTGGGCTGGACCCAACCCAATGCCATCATCGATTGGAACTTTGGAACTTTAGCCAGCACCTCATCCGCCAACAGCATTAGCGTAAACGGGATTCAATACCCAAGCCCGGCCTACTATCCGGTTACATTGACCATTAGTGAAAATGGATGCACGGAAAGCATCACCAAAGATGTTTGGGTGGTGCAAGATCCAGAGGTCAATTTCACCGTTCTTCCGCCTGATGGATGCCCCGGAACTTATGTGAAATTTGATGCGACAGCCACTGCAGAAACACCGGTATTTTTCATCTGGAATTTGGGAGATGACATTACCTCCACACAGCCCGATCCCCTTCAATTGTATGAGAATCCCGGAACCTACAATGTCAATATGCATGCTTACACCACTTCAGGATGCGTGGCTGATATTTACATCAATATGAACGATGCCGTGACCATTCATCCGGCGCCAACCAGTGGTTTTATCATACAACCGGACATCATCACGATCGATGACCCCACCGTTACTGTAGTGGACTCGACAGGAACAGGCGTGACTTGCATCTATCAATTCAGCGATGGGGGGACATTCGAAGGTTTCGATGGGCAATATACTTTTTCTGAATTTGGCCGACAATCCATTACCCAAATCATCACCAATGAATTTGGGTGCACTTCTACAGCCACAGGATTCATCAATATTGGAGGCACCGTCTTTTTCCTACCCAATAGTTTCACTCCTGACTTTGATGGTATCAATGATGCGTGGTTGCCATCGGCGATTGGTGTATCGGAGTACAATGTTCGCATTTATGATCGTTGGGGAGAATTAATCTTTGAATCCAACGATGTGAAAGAGCCTTGGCAGGGCAATAGAAGAGGTAGTCAATACTTTGTACCGGATGGAATTTACAATTACATCGTCACCTATCAAGATCTGATTGGAAAAACCACCCAATTGAAAGGCAATATTATCATCACAAGATAAGGTCTCCCTTTGTACCTTTGGGGCTCATTTAGCAATACCCCATGTTTGAACAATTAACGGACAAGTTTGACAGAGCCTTTAAAATTTTAAAAGGACAAGGAAAAATCACTGAAATCAATGTTGCTGAGACATTGAAAGAAGTGAGAAGAGCATTATTGGATGCTGACGTCAATTTTAAAACAGCCAAAGAATTTACGGAGCGCGTCAAAGAAAAGGCGCTGGGACAAAATGTACTCACCGCGGTATCACCAGGACAGTTATTGGTAAAAATCACCCATGACGAGTTAAAAGCCTTGATGGGTGGCGAGCATTCGGACATTCAATACCAAGGAAATCCAGGTATCATTTTGATGAGTGGTCTTCAGGGATCAGGTAAAACAACCTTCTCAGGAAAATTGGCCCATTATCTCAAGACCAAGAAAGGGAAAAATCCGCTTTTGGTTGCTTGTGACATTTATCGACCTGCGGCCATTGATCAGTTGCATGTGGTGGGAGAAGGAATCGGAGTTGAAGTATTTAGTGACCGAGGAAACAACAACGCAGTAGACATCGCTGAAAAGGCCATTGCCTATGCCAAACAAAAGGGATTCAATGTGGTCATCGTAGATACGGCAGGTCGATTGGCCGTTGACGAGGAAATGATGCAGGAGATTGAAAGAGTCAAAGCAGCATTGAAGCCGACAGAGACTTTGTTTGTCGTGGATTCCATGACTGGACAAGACGCAGTCAACACAGCCAAAACCTTCCATGAACGCCTTGCATTTGATGGAGTCGTCTTAACCAAGTTGGATGGCGACACCCGAGGAGGAGCGGCCTTGAGCATTCGATCAGAAGTTTCCAAACCCATTAAGTTTATTGGAACAGGTGAAAAGATGGAAGCGCTGGATGTCTTCTACCCTGAGCGTATGGCCAGCCGTATTTTGGGCATGGGTGATGTGGTGTCATTGGTAGAGCGTGCGCAGGAACAATTTGATGAAGAGCAAGCGTTAAAATTAGAAAAACGCATCAAGAAAGACCAATTTGATTTCAATGATTTCTTGGAGCAAATTGGTCAGATCAAAAAAATGGGCAGCATGAAGGATTTGTTGGGCATGGTACCCGGCATGTCCAAATTGAAAGATGTAGACATCAATGAAGATGCCTTTAAGCACATAGAAGCCATTATTCAATCCATGACCCCTATTGAAAGAAAGCAACCGAGCGTCATCAATCCAAGTAGAAAAACCAGAATTGCCAAAGGATCTGGAAGATCTGTTGATGAAGTCAACAAGCTGATCAAACAATTTGATCAAATGAAAACGATGATGAAGATGATGACCAACAAAACCCAAATGGCTCAGATGATGAAACAGATGGGCGGCATGCGCGGTAAAATGTAAATCTATCCACGATGAACTTTTCCAACGTACAAAACATCTATCATGGCAAGGTGAGAGATGTGTACACACTTCCGAATGATTTGTTGGTGATGGTCGCCTCCAATCGCATTAGCGCTTTTGACGTCATTCTTCCTCACCCCATACCCAACAAAGGACAAGTATTGAATCAAATTGCAGATTCGATGCTAGACGCCACCGCTGACATCTGTCCCAATTGGAAAATCGCATCACCTAATGCTTACGTCACCCTGGGAAAAAAGTGCATACCCTTCAAATTGGAAATGGTTGTGCGCGGATACCTCACAGGACACGCATGGAGGACTTATCAAAGCGGATTACGAACTCTGTGCGGTGTTGCATTGCCAGAGGGGCTGAATGAAAATGATCCTTTCCCAACTCCCATCATCACTCCAACCACCAAGGCCTCCGAAGGTCACGATGAAGACATTTCCAAGGAACAAATCATTGCCCAAGGCATCGTTAGCCTGGAGCATTATGAGCAACTAGAGAAATACACCTTGGCCTTGTATCAGCGCGGTGTTGAAATTGCGGCAAAGCGCGGTCTTATTCTGGTGGACACAAAGTATGAATTTGGTTTATTCAACAACCAAATTACCCTGATGGATGAAATCCATACTCCCGATTCTTCCCGTTACTTCTACGCTGAAGGTTATCACGAAAGACAACAAAAGCGGGAACCTCAAAAACAACTGAGCAAGGAATTCGTCAGAGAATGGCTCATTGCCAACCACTTTATGGGCAAAGAAGGTCAAACCGTTCCGCACATGTCTGAAGAGTGGATTGCTACTATTCGAGAACGCTACATCGAATTGTTTGAAACCATCACTGGGGAGCGTTTTGTACCCGTAAACTTTGATGAAAAAGAAATTGAATCCAGCGTAAATCAATGGTTATTGGAAGGCATGGCCTCCAAATAATTCTTCAAATTTTCGAGATTCTCCTGATTCCATTCATCCCAATGATGGGCATTCCCTGTTGCCCAAATGGCTCCACGAAATAACCAAGGTATCTCGCCTTGCTTCAATGAGCAAGTCAATACTGCTAACCCCTTGTTATCTTCCGAAAGATGGAATTCGATTTCTGCATCTGGCTCCTCAATCTCACTCACCGAGCGCTGTATTTGAATCAAATCAACAGAATCCAAAGATGCGTAAATCGCTTTAACCTCCATGGTTTGTGACATTCCGTTGTGATTAAAAACAACACCATGTTTGGCCATCATGGGTTCGCCAACAATTTTCAAATGAGTCGAATCCTCTAAATCCCAATCCTTGAACCATTTCTTCCATTCATTGAAATCAGACAATGCCCAAGCCAATTTTTGGTTGCTGCATCTGATTTTAATGGTCTGAGAAGACTCATATTTTTCGGGTCCAATCAGACACAGCCCAGCATACACCATCACAATCAAGATGATGACCCAAGCGTATGTCTTTTGGAGTGGACTCATATTCGTTCAATCAAAGTTTTGTACAACTGGGTCAGAGCAGGCTCTGCCTGTTTGGCTGTTTGAATGATTTCATCGATGGATACTGGATGCAACTTATTGGGATCGCATTCATCCGTCAAAACGGAAATACAGCAACAAGGCAGTCCCATGTGATTGCATGCGATAACCTCAGGAACCGTACTCATACCAACAGCATCACCGCCAATCATTCTTAAAAATCGATATTCCGCTCTGGTCTCCAAATTGGGACCAGGTACTGAAACATACACCCCCTCTCGAATGGGTACATTTTGCTCGGAGGCAATCTCCTTTAGCAATCCATTCAGATGATAAGAATAGGGTTGAGACATGTCAGGAAATCTTGGACCCAATTCATCTGCATTTTCACCGCGCAATGGATTCTCTGGCTGCAGATTGATGTGATCCTCGATCAACATTAGGCTACCCTTTTTCAACTCGGGGTTCAGTGCCCCCGCTGCATTGCTCAACAACATGCTCTTAACACCCAACATGCGCATCACGCGAACCGGGTGAACCACCTGCTGCATGGAATATCCTTCATAGTAATGAAATCTGCCTTGGCAAGCCAACACTTTCTTCCCTCCCAGTTTACCATAAATCAATTTTCCAAAGTGAAATTCCACTGTTGCAATGGGGAAATGCGGTATTACGCTGTAATTGAATTCCTTCTCCACCTCAATGTGCTGGGCCAAACCGTGCAAACCCGTTCCCAAAACGATTCCGATTTCTGCGGACTCAATGCCTCTGGCTTTCAACCATTCTACACTCTCTAATACTTCTTCCATAATGTTAATTTACACAATTTTAGTAAAGTTGATAAATCTCTTTCTAAATACCAACATAAAAAATCTATTTTTGTTTCATGCGTATCTACTCCATACTGATCATGGGCTTTATTATTTTGGCCCTGATTCCTACTTCATTTGGTCAAAAGAAAATTGGAGAAAATGCCGTTCAAATTACCGGAGCTTGTTTGGTAAGCGATTCGTTGTACCCTGCACCGTATGTCAGTGTTTTTCGCAATAGAGATCATCGGGGAACTTACTCCAACCGCGATGGCTATTTCACCATTCCGGCCCTTGAGGGTGACACCCTAACCTTTGTTTGCACGGGACTGAAAACCTCTTTCTTTGTTGTCCCTGTTACCGAAGAACATCAAATGCAGGTGGTACAAGTGATGGAAATTGAAGCCATCGAGCTTTCACCGTTGTACATTTTACCCTACCCTGCTCCGCATGAGTTAAAGCGCGAAGTATTGGCCTTGGATCTTCCAGGAGACGGTCATCAGTTGTTTAAAAGAGATGATGTTTCCTTGGCTTCATTTGATGGCATGAATGATTTCTCGAGTATGGCTTATGAAAATGCATCGGCCATCCTTACAGCCCGATACAGCAATGGATTTGTTTCCGGTGGAAATATCTTATCCAATGATGCATGGCGCTCTTTTCTGGGTGGATTTAGACCCAAACGCAAAAATTGACATAATAAATTCCATTATTTCCGTTAAACCTCTGTTCTCGATTAAATTTATTGCGTGAAGTATTTTATTGGTTTAACTTTTTTGTTCCTGTCCCCATTACTCTGGTCACAGAATGCCACCTTAAAAGGAATTGTGGTCAATACATCCGGTGAGGGCATACCCGGCGTCACATTGATTCAAAAGGACAATGGAAAAAATGGAACCGTAACCGACGCATTTGGAAAGTTCACACTTTTTATTCCAGCCGAATTGGACATCATCATTTCTGTCAAAGGCATTGGCAGCGAACCCAAAGAAACCATTTTCAATCTTCGCTCAGGTGAAATCAAAGAGGTGGAAATCATGTACGACGGCACAGTCATGAACAAAGGACTTGAGGTGGTTGACAAAAGAAACCAGGAAAATCAAATCATCACCATCTCCACCAAGCTGCCCACCAAACTACCCACGATCAATCAAGGCATCGAAGCCTACTTGATTCAAGCCCCTGTCAACTTTCCTTCCGAGTTAAGTTCGAGTTTCAATGTTCGAGGTGGAAGCTTTGATGAAAACCTCATCTACGTCAATGACATACAAGTGTATCGACCTTTTTTGGTAAGGGCCGGTCAGCAAGAAGGTCTAAGTTTCCCGAACCCGGATATGGTTCGAAAGGTTGAATTCAGCGCAGGTGGTTTTCAAGCCAAATTCGGAGACAAAATGAGTTCCGTTTTGGATATTCAATATGCTCGCCCCGATTCTTTTTCCGGCAACTTCCAAATTGGACTTTTGGGAGGACAATTGCAATTGATGGACATTTCCAAAAACAAGAAGTGGACCTACAATACTGGATTTCGATACCGCGACTATTCCTACATCCTCAATAGCATGGATGTCTCAGGCGACTACCAACCTCGTTTCATTGATTGGCAGAACTACATCACCTGGCGACCGATGGGCAATTACGGCCCATTGGAGTTTAGTTGGCTTACCAATCTTTCCTCCAATCAATACCAATTCCAACCTGCAACCAGACAAACAGATGCTGGCAACATCAATGAGGCCATTCGACTTACTGTTTATTTTGAAGGGCAAGAAAAAACACAATTCAGAACACATTTCAATGCCTTCAGCACGCGATACAATCCCAGTGAATCGTCACAAATACGTTTGACCTTGAGCTCATTTCAAACCAGTGAATCAGAACATTTTGATATTCTTGGCGCCTACCGCTTGGACGAATTGGATCGCGATTTGGGATCTGATGAGTTTGGAGAGGTCCTCCGCAACAGAGGCGTTGGAGCCTTTCTCAATCACGGAAGAAACGATCTAAATGCGCAAGTTTACCAGGCTGCTTTGAAAGGATTCAAAGAGTGGGAAAAAGAAAGGCACTTGCTCCATTGGGGAATGGATGCTTCTACGGAATTTATCGAAGACCAACTGAATGAGTGGACCATGATTGACAGCGCTGGATATGCTGCTAGCCGTCCCAATGACAGCATTGGTTACACCAATCCCGATCTTCAGAATCAACAGCTCATTGCTTTTCAAGACAGAATCAAAGCTTTCAATTCCGTTCGCTCGCAACGTTATTCCGCCT
>JBDKGG010000057.1:0-3358 GCA_039798325.1 Bacteroidota bacterium | reverse complement strand
CGCGAGGTGGGACAGGCGCCCAATAAAAAACCCCAACTTTTGTCGGGGTTTGTATTGTTTTAAAAGACAATTTAGATTATTTGATCCACTCAAAGCCGGTGTAAGGAACCAAAGCTGCTGGAATGCGAATGCCATCTGCCGTTTGGTGGTTCTCCAACAATGAAGCAACAATTCTGGGCAAGGCCAAGGCGCTGCCGTTTAAGGTATGGGCCAACTGTGTCTTGCCATCTTGTCCTTTGATGCGACACTTCAAACGGTTGGCTTGGAAGGTCTCGAAGTTGGAAGTCGAGCTGACTTCTAACCATCTCTCTTGAGCGGCTGAGAAAACTTCAAAGTCGTAGGTCAAGGCGCTGGTGAATCCCATGTCGCCGCCGCACAAGCGTAGGATGCGATAGGGGAGCTCCAATTTTTGCAACAAGCCTTCGACATGCGCGACCATGTTTTCTAATATCTGGTAACTGTCGTTGGGATGGGCAATCTGCACAATTTCTACTTTGTCAAATTGATGCAAGCGATTCAATCCGCGAACATCCTTCCCATAACTGCCCGCCTCTCTTCTGAAACAAGGAGTGTAGCCGGTAATCTTGATGGGCAACTCACTTTCTTTCAAAATCACATCACGGTAGATGTTGGTCAACGGAACTTCTGCTGTTGGTATTAAATACAAATCGTCCACGCCAATGTGGTACATCTGTCCTTCTTTATCGGGCAATTGACCTGTACCATATCCACTGGCTTCGTTCACCACGTGGGGTGGAATCACTTCTTCGTATCCCGCTTTGCGGGCTTTGTCCAAGAAAAAGTTGATTAGGGCACGTTGTAAGATGGCGCCTTTTCCGCGGTAGATGGGGAAACCTGCGCCAGTGATTTTTACGCCGGTTTCAAAATCAATCAATCCATATTGATCCGCCAAGTCCCAATGGGCTTTCTTGTTCTCAGGTAGGGTAGGGATGGTTCCTACTTCTTTCACGTTGACGTTGTCATCGGCACCTTTTCCAAATACCACAGAATCGTGCGGCGTATTGGGCAATTGATACAACAATTGTTGTTGCTCAGCCTCTAGCACCGATAGTTTTTCTTCTAGCTGTTTGGATTGCTGCTTGATTTCAGCTGTTTGCTCTTTCAGCGCAGCCGCTTCTGCTTGATTGCCTGATTTGAAAAGGTCGCCAATTTGTTTGGCCAAGGCATTTCCTTGTGCCAAGAAGGCTTCCATCTCTTGTTGGATTTTTCGGCGTTGGCCGTCAATCTCCAACAATTGATCGATGGTGGCAGAGAAGTCCTTGTTGCGTTTGTTCAGTGCTTGAAGGATTTGCTCTTTGTTTTCTCTGATCTGATTGATTTGTAACATGGCGTACAGTATTAAAAAAAAACTCCCGACCTCTCAAAGAAAGACCGGGAGAAAAAATAAAAACAAACTACCCGGTTAGGCGTTAGCCATCACCGATACAAAAGACTTGTTGTCCTTCTTCTTGCGGAATTGAACCACACCGTCGGTCAATGCAAACAAAGTATGGTCTTTGCCAATACCTACATTAACCCCAGGATTGTGGCGGGTTCCACGTTGACGAACAATGATATTACCTGCTACGCAAGTTTGACCGCCGTAAATTTTCACGCCCAAGCGTTTGCTTTCTGATTCACGACCGTTTTTTACTTTACCTTCACCTTTCTTGTGTGCCATGGTATTAAATTTTTTACTCGGTTACCCGATTTTCTCAATTTTTAATTCTGTTAGATAAGCGCGGAAACCATTTTTCTTCTGGTAACCTTTGCGGCGCTTTTTCTTGAATACGATGACTTTGTCACCTTTTAAATGTTGTACTACAGAGGCGGTGATCTTTACGCCTTCTACAGCTGGGGCGCCAACAGTTACTTTCTTGCCATCATCTGTCAATAATACTTTGTCAAAAGTAACTTTTGAACCTTCAGCATCTTGAAGACGATTAACATAGATCTGCTGGTCTTTTTGCACTTTGTACTGGTGCCCTGCTATTTCTACGATCGCGTACATGTTAATAATTTTTCTTAATAGGACGGCAAATATACTCCTTTTTTCTTTTGCGCCAAATGTTTTTTTTCTTCTTTCTCGTCAATGCTTTGTTTTCACCCCCATCCCTTCATCTCCTCATCTCTTCATCTCTTCAGGGCGAATATCAATTCGCCCCTACAAACTCAACGTCCTGCCTCCATCAATGGGGAGGTTGATTCCATTGATGTAAGCCGCTGCGGGTGAGGAAAGGAAGGCAATACCGGCTGCAATTTCTTCGGGCAAAGCCAAACGACCCAAAGGCACTTCATTCTTCATTTCTTCCGTTACATCATCCACACTGTGTCCCGTTTTGTTGGCTTTATTGGTGATGATCTGACTCAATCGTCCCGTAGCAGTGGCACCGGGTAAAACATTATTGACGGTGATGCCATAAGGTCCCAACTCTGAGGAGAGTGTCTTGGCCCAGTTGGCGACAGCACCTCTAATCGTATTGCTCACACCCAAATTGGGAAGAGGTTGCTTTACAGATGTTGAGATCACATTGATGATGCGGCCATAGCCGCTTTCTTTCATCTTGGGCAATACAGCCTGGGTGATGATTTGGAAATTGATGAGGTGCAGATTGAAAGCCAAACGGAATTCGTCGATGCTTGCTTCATGGGCTTTGCCTGGATTGGGCCCGCCCGTATTGTTGATCAAAATGTTGACCGTGTTGTTCAACGCCCATTCGGTGATGATGCTTTGAACTTGGGTATTATTGGTGAAATCCGCCACCAGAATTTGGTGGTGTTGCTGACCATTGTTGCTGAGTTGGGATAAGGTACCATTCAAACGCTCGGCATCGCGGGCCATCAAGGTGACGTTGGCGCCCATCTGGGCAAGCTCAATGGCTGCTGCAGCTCCAATTCCTTGTGAGGCGCCACAGACTAGGGCGTTTTTTCCGGATAAGTTGAGATTCATGCGACAAATTTAGGGAAACATGCGTTGCGAATACCTGATGTAAATACTGGAATGAATTCATCCAGAATTATCAAAAAAATGCACTACTCTAAAAGGAGTATTTTTTAGATGGTTCATCATTGTGTCCGATTAATGGCGTAAGTTAGCTACAATCTTAATTTAAAGAAATGAAAAAAATCTATGTTTTATGGATGGCCGTTTTGTTTTCTGTGGCTGCATCAGCGCAGAGTTACATCACCGAAATTGGTCAAACTTTGTACGATCTTCAAACCAATGCAACCATTGGTGCCCGTGTGATTGCGGATCAATACGGTGTATCCGCCGTTTGGACGAGGGGTATGCAGCCAACTACTTTTCCGGACAGAGGGACGGGATACAATCATTTGGATCCATTGACCAATTCATGGG
>JBDKGG010000056.1:0-4620 GCA_039798325.1 Bacteroidota bacterium | reverse complement strand
ATGATGATTTGAGCAAATCATTGAAAGAAGCAGAGCAGTTGCTGCATCAATTTCTACAACCTTAAATGGTCATTGGATTGTACTTTGGGTCGTTTAATCCTGTTCATGACGGACATGTTCAGGTGGCAAAGTCATTTCAACAACAATCGGGAGTGGACCAGGTCTGGTGGGTGTTGAGTCCACAAAATCCTTTCAAGAAAATCAATGAGTTGGCCTCATTTGAAGACCGCAGCGCCATGCTTCAATTGGCATTGCCCCAAGGACATGAACTTTGCAGCATTGAGCAAACCTTGCCCCTACCGTCTTTTACCATCCAAACCCTTTTGGTTTTGGAACAGCAATTTCCAGAAAATCAATGGGTCATTTTGATGGGAGAGGATAGCTGGAATGCCCTGCCTACTTGGAAGCAAGGAGGAGAGATCGAAGCCCGTTTCCCCATTTGGGTCTATCCCAGACAGGGTGTGGAAGCCCAATCGCAAAAGATGCGAGAGGGAGGATGTCATGTGTTGGATGGATCTTTTATTGATGTATCCAGCACTGCGGTGAGAAAGGCCATGCAGTCAGGCCAAGAAAAACCGGCCGGTGTTCAGCTTGCGGTCTGGGATTACATGCTGCAACACCACTTGTTCAGCAGCCTTATCTGAATACACTTTAAATAAGCAAGGAAATTTTTGTTTTTCGGTATTGTGAATACCATCCGGTGTTATTTTCGTGCCGAATAAAAAGATTATGGCAAAAGGAATATTTAAATCTTCGTTAACCAAGAAATACACCATGGCAGCCACGGGCTTGTTCTTGATTTCTTTCTTGGTGGTGCATGCGGCAATCAACGCAATGATTTTCTTCAACGATGGAGGAAGAACTTTCAATGAGTGGGGTCACTTCATGGGAACCAATTTGATTGTGCGCACCATGGAAATCGGTTTGTTTGCCGGTTTGATTTTACACATTGTAGATGGTTTGGTTTTGTACTTTCAGAATCGTGCGGCGCGTCCGGTGGCTTATGCCTATGAAAAGGCCAACGCCAGCAGCAAGTGGTACTCCAGAAGCATGGCCATCTTGGGCACCTTGATTTTGTTTTTCTTGATCATCCACTTAAAGGATTTTTGGTTGAAGACCCGCATCACGGGACTTACAGGTGAAAAGCACATTTTTGTCAATGGCGTTTGGATGGAGAATTTGTATTCTGAAATGCGCTTGGTGTTCACAGAATTGTGGGTGGTGATTGTTTATTTGTTGGGTTGTTTTTCTTTGTTCTGGCACTTGTTGCACGGATTCAGAAGCGCCTTCCAATCATTGGGATGGAACCAAGGGCAGTATGGTCAAATCATCGCCTTTTCGGGAGATGCGTTTTCTGTTTTCATCAGCGCATTGTTTGCCTCAATGCCAGTAGCCATGTATTTAAACCTTGTACATTAAAAAATTGACTATGGAACTCATCAATAAAATTCCAGATGGCCCACTGGATCAAAAGTGGACCAAGTACAAAAACACGGCGCGTTTGGTCAATCCAGCCAACAAGCGCAACATCGATGTAATCGTTGTCGGAACAGGATTGGCAGGAGCTTCGGCTGCCGCCTCATTGGCCGAAATGGGTTATAAGGTAAAGGCTTTGTGCTTCCAAGATTCTCCTCGTCGTGCGCACTCCATTGCGGCACAAGGTGGAATCAATGCCGCCAAGAATTACATGAACGATGGGGACTCTACTTATCGTTTGTTTTATGATACCATCAAAGGGGGTGACTACCGCGCTCGTGAAGCCAACGTTTACCGTTTGGCTGAAGTGAGTGCCAACATCATCGATCAGTGCGTGGCCCAAGGTGTTCCTTTTGCCCGCGATTACGGTGGTCTATTGGACAACCGCTCTTTTGGTGGTACTCAGGTATCTCGTACGTTTTATGCCAAAGGTCAAACCGGGCAACAATTGTTGTTGGGTGCTTACTCCGCGTTGAGTCGCCAGGTAGGTAAAGGAAATGTGACCATGTTGAACCGCCATGAGATGTTGGATGTAGTGGTCATGGACGGCAAAGCGCGCGGCATCATTGCCCGCAACTTGGTGACTGGCGCCATTGAACGCCACTCGGCTCATGCGGTTGTTTTGTGCACCGGAGGATACGGAAACGTTTTCTTCTTGTCCACCAACGCCATGGGTTCCAATGTGACCGCTGCATGGAGAGCGCACAAGCGCGGTGCCTTGATGGCCAATCCTTGCTTCACACAAATTCACCCTACTTGCATTCCAGTGAGTGGAGACCATCAATCCAAATTGACTTTGATGTCAGAGTCGTTGAGAAATGATGGCCGCATTTGGGTACCCAAATTCAAAGAAGATGCAGAGGCCATTCGTGCCAAGAAATTAAAACCAACCGATTTGGTTGAAGACCGCCGCGACTATTATTTGGAGCGCCGTTACCCAGCCTTTGGAAACTTGGTTCCACGTGACGTAGCGTCCCGTGCGGCCAAGGAGCGTTGTGATGCCGGTTTTGGTGTCAACGCAACAGGTGAAGCGGTTTACTTGGATTTTTCCAGCGCCATCGAGCGTTACGGGAAGCAACAAGCTACGGTAAAAGGTTTGCACCACGCTTCTCATGACGAGATCATCGCCATGGGTAAAAAAGTGGTGGAGCAGAAGTACGGCAACTTGTTCCAGATGTATGAGCAAATTGTTGCGGAGAATCCATACGAAACACCCATGATGATTTATCCAGCGGTTCACTATACCATGGGTGGATTGTGGGTAGATTATGAATTGATGACCACCATCAAAGGTTGCTACGCTTGTGGAGAAGCCAACTTCTCTGACCACGGTGCCAATCGCCTGGGCGCATCTGCTTTGATGCAAGGTTTGGCTGATGGATATTTTGTTCTTCCATACACCATCGGAAATTATTTGGCCGATGAAATTGGTACAGGAAAAATTTCTACCGACGCACCAGAATTTGTTGCTGCAGAAGACAACGTGCGCAAGCAAATCGAATCCTTGTTCAACAACAATGGAACAGTGCCAGTGGATCATTTCCACAAGAAATTGGGAAAAATCATGTGGGACTATTGCGGAATGGCAAGGAATGAAGAAGGGTTGAAATTCGCGATCAGTGAAATTCAAAAAATCAGAGAAGATTTCTTCAAAAACGTGCGCATCCCAGGAGTTCAAAACGGCATGAATCCCGAATTGGAAAAAGCCTTGCGCGTAGCCGACTTCATTGACTTGGGAGAGTTGATGTGCAAAGACGCTTTGGAAAGAAATGAATCTTGTGGAGGTCACTTCCGTGAGGAATACCAAACCGAAGAAGGAGAAGCTTTGCGTGTCGATGACGTATTCAATTACGTTGCAGCATGGGAGTTTACGGGCAATCCATCCACACCAATCTTGAACAAAGAACCATTGGTGTATGACAACATTAAAGTACAATCACGTAGTTATAAATAACAACATGGAAAACGGAATGAATTTGACATTAAAAGTATGGCGCCAAGCCAACGCAGAGGCCCAGGGTCAAATGACAGAATACAAATTGGGTAACGTCTCTCCAGACATGAGTTTCTTGGAGATGATGGATGTACTCAATGATGAGTTGATTCGCAAGGGAGAAGATCCCGTGACGTTTGACCATGACTGTCGTGAAGGGATTTGTGGAATGTGCTCGATGTTCATCAATGGTGAGGCCCATGGTCCGAACCGTGGAGTAACGACCTGCCAATTGCACATGCGCTCTTTCAAAGATGGCGATACCATTTACATTGAGCCATGGAGAAGCGCTGGTTTCCCTGTGATCAAAGATTTGATGGTGGACCGTTCGGCTTTCGATCGCATTCAACAAGCAGGAGGATTTGTTTCTGTGAACACATCTGGAAGAACATTGGATGCTAACGCGATTCCCGTGCCCAAAGAAGACGCAGACAAAGCTTTTGATGCTGCAACTTGTATCGGTTGTGGTGCTTGCGTCGCTACTTGCCCCAATGGTTCGGCCATGTTGTTTGTGGGTGCCAAAGTTTCTCAATTTGCTTTGTTGCCTCAAGGCCATCCAGAGCGTCATGATCGTGTAGAAAACATGGTGAAGCAAATGGATGCAGAAGGTTTCGGTAATTGCTCCAACATTGGTGCCTGCGAAGTACAATGCCCCAAGAGCATCAGCATCGAGAACATTGCCCGCATGAACCGTGAGTACATGGCGGCCAACCTCAAAGGTTAATCCAAGAAAATATTGCAGGCTGAACTTCAATCCCATCGGATTGTTGTTCAGCTATGCATTTGTTATTTCCCCATCAATTATTTTATCCTTTTCCTGAGGAACAAGAAATTGTTCTTTGGGAGCACCCCCTTTATTTTTCTCAATATCCCTTTCACCAACAGAAGCTGGTCCTGCACCGCGCATCCATGAGGGCCTATGCCGGCGCATTACAAGCCGCAGGCAAAAAGGTGACCTATTGGAATTTTAACTCCAACGAACCGGAGTTGTTTTTTAGTTCAACAGAGGAAACGGTTACCATTTACAATGTGGTGGATGATTACTTGGAGAGAGCGGTTCGCCAAGCTTGCAAGAAATTGACCATTTTAGATACTCCGAATTTCTTTTTGCGTCATGCGGAAGTGATGGAGATTTTTGGAAAGAAGAAGCG
>JBDKGG010000055.1:0-8503 GCA_039798325.1 Bacteroidota bacterium | reverse complement strand
CGGTGCATCCATTGGCATCTGTTACGGTTACAGAAAAGTTTCCAGCACTTAAAGCGTCTGCAAAACTTCCTGTTTCCATATTGGACCAAAGAATATTATAGTTTAAAGTTCCGCCGTTCACCAATGCTGTCGCTTGGCCGTTGCTCCCATTGTTGCAGAGAACTGGAACGATATTTTGAATTTCAACGAATAAGGTGGAAGGTTGAACGATATCAAAGTTGAAATTCACCACACATCCATTGGCGTCTGAAATGGAAACGCTGTAATTTCCTGCTACAAGATTGGAAGCGTTGTTGCTCGTGGAAATATTGTTTTCCCAAGTAAAAGTATAATCAGGAGTTCCTCCAGTTGGATTTAAAACAATTTCCCCATCATTACCATTGGTGCAAGAGACTTGTTGGATGTCAGCGGTAGTATTGATCGCATTGCCTGAAGATATTACAGAGGCGGATTCTGTTTCAACGCAGCCATTGGCATCGGTAACGCTGAGTGTGTAGTTACCCGTTGGAATGTTGTTCAAAATGGAGTCTACATCGGATGGGAATCCATTCCAATTGTAGGTAATGGGATAAATCGGATTATCGATCAATGCTTCGATACTTCCAAAACCGGCACCTGCACATCCAATGTTGGTCACATTCAAATTCAATCCCATGGGAAGTGGCTCATAAATTTGAATGGTATCAGGATTGGCGCAAGTTTGACCTTGGGTATTGATGTAAGAAGCTGTAATGACATAGCTGTCAGCGGGAAGATTGTTCACGCTTGGGACATTGGCAAAGACAGGACCTCCAATGGTGCTCCATGCATAAGTAAAATTCACGTTATTGGCTCCACCTGTTGCTTGTACTTGAATGGCTCCTTGGGATCCTCCATTGCAGGCATTGTCGTCTGTGTTGAGTACATTGATGACAATGGGATTGGGTTCATTGATGACAACAGGAATGGAGTCATAGCAACCGGCAGCGTCAGTGACCAATAATTGATACGTACCTGCTGCCAGATTGGAAATGGTTTGAGTAGTCTGAGTTGTGCCAGACCATTCGTAAGTAACATTTCCTACTTGGCCGTTTACGATGGCCATGGCTTGACCGTTCGCCAACCCGGGACAAGTAACACTTTGCACAGCTGCAGTAATGTTCAAATTATTTTCTTGCGGGACATTGAAAGTTCCTGTGATATCACAATCAGCACCTATGTCGGTGATGGTAACGGTGTATTGACCTTCGCCAAGTCCTATTGCTGTAGGAGCATTTAAACCAGGGATTTGATCCCAAACATAGTTGTATGGTCCGATGCCGTTATTTAAAAAAACGGAAATCTCTCCTGTACCCACACCGCATCCGGTAGATTGAATGGAAGACAATGTTTGGGGTAAATTGATCGATACACCTGTTAATTGAACATGCACCGTATCTGAGAAAGTTGATCCACCACATACGGTCACAGTCGCTATGTAATTGTCACTTCCAATGGTATTGATGTTGATGGAATTTCCTGTTCCTACTTGTGTTCCAGCACTATTGGTCCAAACAATAGGGGGAGCACCTGAAGGGGTATATTCCCAAGATTCATTGTTGGCAGTCCATGATGTGTTGTTTCTTCCTGGAACGGTAACCGCAACATTTCCAGCTAGGTTTTGCATACCAAGAACGGAAAAGTTGGGACTACCTCCTGGCCAGGTGTTACAGGCCGGCTTGGTCCAAATATGGGTTTGAATCAAATTGGACGTTTCATTGATGACAATTTGAAACTTACCTTTTGAAGAAGTACAAGAGAACATTGGGATTTGGTCATAGGTCACGACCAATTTGCGGAATGGAGCAGTTCCGATGGTTTGGTATTTTATGTAAGGACCTTGCCCTCCTGTTCCCGGGTGCCAATCTTGCCAAGGGCCCATGATGCAATTCTTGGGAACGCCTGCAGCTGAGCTTGGAATGGAGGCCGCTACATAATTGGTGGGTTGACCAGCGGTAAAAGAAATCCAACCGTTGGATCCGATAAAAAAATTGGTATATGAATTATTGAAAAAACAAAAAGAGAATCCAATTGGTAGAGAACCAGAAACAGCATCATCGCCTAGGGTTACTCCTGTTCCGCCAATGACTTCTGGAACAAAAGCTGGCATGGCTGCTACGGTGTAATTGTTGGATGATATTACCCCATTTACAGTAGCATTGAGTGTTACTGGACCTGAGCATTGCGAAATATCGTCACCTGCATCCACCACTTGCCCCCATCCCATCCATGAAGAAAGAACGGTAATTCCAATCAGAATCGTTTTTTTCATTTTTACTTATTTGAAGATGCTACCAGCCTGTAGGGTAATGATCTTTTTGTCATTGTAATAAAATTCATTGATGCCCAAGGACACCAAAGCTTTAATGGCATAATCTCCTGAATTATTTTCTTTGATGGTCAATAGGACGTGGTACAATTGCTCATTTTTACTGTCGTTATCAATTTCCAATTTGAAAATATCTCCGTAAGCATGGGCATTGTTCATGACGACATGCATATTGGATTTATCTCCGCAATATGTCATCTTGATCTGAGAACCATTGGTGAACTTTTGAAATGCTTCACTACCGGATAAAGAAAACTCTCCATTGCACTGAGCACTCGCTGTGATCGTTGCGATTGAAATAACCAGACCTAAGAATATTTTTTTCATGACATTTTTGTTTTTACAATAATACAATAGACGCATTACATCGCCAAAAGTTGTATCATGTATTGCACTTTGCCATTACATTTGAAGTATGCAAAAAATTGGAATGTTATTCTTTTGGGTCATTGCAATGACCTTTTCATTGAAGTTGGATGCGCAAATACCTTGTCAAAATGGGATGGCAGGTGATTATCCTTGTTTGAATATGGACCTTCTGGCGCACATGACCAATGCAGAGATTGGCGGATGCGACAACACCAATGATATTTGGGGTTGGGTTTCTCCGACTACGGGCAAGGAGTATGCATTGGTGGGATGCAGCAATGGAACTGCGTTTGTTGATGTTTCCAATCCTACACAGCCGGTTTATTTGGGGCTTTTGCCTTGCCATGACACGCCGAGTTTATGGCGCGACATTGAAACGCTGGGCAACTATGTTTATGTTGTCAGTGAATCCAGCAATCATGGATTGCAGGTGATGAATCTGCTGCAATTGGATAATGTGGTTAATCCCCCTGTGAATTTTACGGAAGATGCTCACTATCCTGGTTTTGGCCATTGTCATACGTTGAATATTGATCCAACCAGCCAATTGCTTTGTGCAATGGGCACCAATACCTTCAATGGAGGGCCGCATTTATTGGATATTTCCAATCCGCTGAATCCTGTTTTTGTGGGTGGCTATGGCGAGTCGGGATATACACATGATGGCTTCATCACCACCTATACAGGTCCGGATCAAAATCATCAAGGAGAGGTTATCATTGCCCTGTGCAACGGGTATAATGGATTTTTTGTCGTCAATGCAACAGATCCCAATGATGTGATTGTGTTGGATAATTTTCTTTATCCTCAAACCGGTTATACCCACCAAGGTTGGTTCACGAAAGACAAGCGATATTTTTTAATTGATGATGAGTTAGATGAAATGAATATTGGTAACAATACCCGAACGCATTTTTTTGACCTGAATGATTTGGATAATATTGTTTACATGGGATTTCATGAAAGCACCAACACTTCCATTGACCATAATTTGTATGCAGATGATCAATTCATCTATGAAAGCAATTATCGCAGTGGTGTTCGCGTGTTTGATGCGGTGCGCGCGGGTGATGCCACTTTGAATGAAGTAGCTTTTTTTGATTTGGTCCCCGACAATGACAACCCTCAATTCAGCGGAACATGGAGCAATTATCCTTATTTACCATCCGGAATTAATTTGGCCACGAGTATGTATGATGGCTTTTTTATTACTCAGCCGACCTTTTTACATTTTAACCAAAAATCCTACAGTGTTTGCCAAGGCGGAGGTTTTTCGGCTTATCTGAATGTCAATACCAACTTGTTGTTTCCCTTAACAACATCATGGGAATTGCCCAATGGTTTTACGGCCTATGGTTCTGCTCAAATTACCCAGGTGGGTAACCATTTTTTTTATTTTGATTTGGCGGATGGAACTGCTCCTGGATCTTACACTTTAAAGTTGAATATGGCCGCACAAAACGGACAGGTATATACCAAATTGCTCAAGGTTGAGGTGCAAAATCAAAGCGCACCCGGAATCATCTCATTGGTCTCACCAACATCGAATGCGACCTTAGAAGGCAATCCAATTGCTTTTGAATGGACTGCATCATCCGGTGCTAACTATTACACTTGGTCCATGGCGACAGATGATCAATTTGTGCAGAATGTTCAAACCCAGAATACCACCAATACTGCATTGGCTTTGAATGGACTTGAAATGGGACATCATTTTTGGAAGGTAGAGGCTTGGAATGATTGTGGTTCGTCACAGATAGAGGTGGCCCATTTTGAGTTATTGTCTACCGGTGTGGATGCGATTAATAAGGTAAGTTTCCAACTGTATCCTAATCCTGCGCAATCCACCATTTATTTTTCTAGTGGATTAAAAGCGTTTCAGATTTTGGATGTAACGGGCAGAATTGTTCTCAAACACGATGGTGTTTCTGTAAAAGAGCTAAACCTAGATCAGCTTGCCGATGGAATGTATTGGTTGCGCAGCAATGAAGATGTGAAGACTTTCGAGGTGCGTCATTGATAATTGGGATCGTCCAAATATCGGCGAAGCCCTTCCCTACCCGCTTTAATAAACAACGCCTTTTCTTCTTTGGAAAGGCGTTTTACTTTTGGACCAATTCCACAATCACTGATGCTGACGGTTCTTTCCCAATCAAAGGGGGTTAGGATGAAACGATTCAGATTTTCTTTCATCAAATAGTAAACGGAGCCGACCAAATCTTTGGTAGAGTGAACGGAATAATACAGCGGGAGTTTTGATTTTGTGCGGTCTACTTGGATTTGGTAATCACTGTCTATTCTGAATCCGATGGTTTTTTCGGGTTGCGTGTTGTATTGGGTGCTGTCATCGAAAACCCAAATCGGAAAATTGGAGAGAAAGCCCCCATCCAAAAGCACATGATCTTGGTCCTTGAAATTCCTCACATTTTGCGGGTGACCGTGATCGTCAATGATGAGTGGTTCGAAGTACAACGGAACAGCCATCGAAGCCCTCACCGCATCAACGATGCGCATTTGTGGATAGGTATGAACGCTGAAGTATTCTACTTTCTGATGGTTCATACAGGTAGCAGTAATGACCAGACTTTTTAACTGATCATGTTCTTTTGTCAGCACTTCCAATTCAGCAAAAGTGATGTTGGCATTTCCCACTTTGGCCGCAATACAATTTTCCATCCAACGGGTGAATTTTTTTCCTTTGTAGTAACCCATTCGCCGGAACAGACGCAGCGTACCGCCAATAAAGAAACCACCGCCATCATTGAATTTGGCAAAGTTGGTGTTTCCAATCATTTCAAAAATTTCTTGCGGGGTATAACCTACTGCGAGCAATGTTGCGGTTATCGCACCTGAAGAGGTCCCCGCAACTCTTTTGATGGGTGCCAGCATTTGGCGTTGATCCAATTCCATCAAAGCTCCGCAATAGGCCAAGCCTCTGATGCCAGCACCTTCAAAAACCAAATTTTCATAGTGAATGGAATCCGACGATTTTTGTCCATGACCCATGATGGAAATGAGACTGGCGAAAATGATGATTAATTTCTTCATGCGTATTGCGTGTGTCTACCTTCTCTGCAAAATCCCCAAAGATGAATCCCCCATTCTTTGGCAAAATCAACGGCCAAAGAACTCGGTGCAGATACCGCGGCGATGTTACTGATTTTGGCTTTGAAACATTTGGCAATGATCTCATAGGATATACGACCACTCACCAAGAGCCACTCAGCCTGAGGCAATTGTTGTTTTAAAAAAAGGTCACCGATGCATTTGTCCACGGCATTGTGTCGACCGATGTCTTCATGGATGCTCAAAAGTTTTTGATGTCCATCAAAAATACTGGCAGCATGCAAACCACCCGATGCATGAAATGCCTGTTGGTTTTTGAACATCGTTTCAAAGCCGTTTTCCAAAAGTGGCTTGTTTTCATTATTGTTGATCCGCTCTCCTTCAGGCACTTTCCAGTCTGTTTTTCCGCAGATGCCGCAAGCCGCGATGCTCATGAGCGAGCGTTTGTTTGCAATGGAATAGGTTGTTGGGTCCAAATGAAAGCGAATGCTCGATTCGGTTTCAGAAAGCTTCAATTCATGTTTAAAAGACGTTGTGTTCTTGTAGGATAATATTCCTTCTGTAATGAGTAACCCCAGGGCCAACTCCAATTCATTTCCTGGAGTTTGCATGGTTACGGTGAAAGGCTCATCATTGAGCACAATGATTAAAGGTGACTCGACAACCAATGCATCTTGCACGGTTATCGAATCACCTTTGAAGGTTTTTATTCCTGGATAGGATCTAATCATTCATTACTTTCCGTAACGCTTTTCTGCCAATTCAAGCGCTTTGTGCAGGTTGACCACTTTTCCAGTTTTCGAAAGACGACCAAAAGTGTTCCATCCATCTAAAGTGTAATTGACCGACAATTGGTGGTGCAAGTAGCTCGCACCTTTGTCAATGTCTGCTAATCCCCATTTGGCTTGAGATTGTGCGCTCAAGGACCAAGCTCTATTGATGTTGTATTGCAAACCAATACCTGTATTCAGGGTCATTGTTTTGTCAAAAGCTCCAGCACTGCGTGTGGTGTATCCCAAACCTTGAATAGACACGATATTGAAATTCTTCTTGGCGCCCAAAGATGCCATGATGTATTGGGTGTTCAAGTCATAGGCACGGAATTGATTTTTTTCTTTATTGGCCATTCCATTCAATGAGGCGGCATTGTATGAAGTAGCAGCAATAGAAATTTCCCAAGACCATTGTTCATTGAACTCTTGATTCATTTTGAATTGAGAAGGAATCACACCGTAACTCCATGCATTGCTGATGTCCAGAAGATCTTCGTATTTCTTTCCATCGTCATCAATGGCCGCAAAACCAATGCTGTATGTTCTTCTGTGCTTGCTAAACAACATTTTTTTCAATCCAGTAGGCCTTTGCTCTTCGGTCAATTGCGGTAGGGCCAAACGGCTGTAATCTACTGCAGAAGTAAGAATCAAATCTTTTACTTGAAGCGCGGTCAATTGAGGATAATAAGACCAAATGGCGGCTGCAACGCCTGCAGTTACCGGAGAGGCCATTGATGTTCCACTCATGGCTTCATATCCTTTTCCAGGAACGGTGCTGTAAATCTCTACGCCGGGAGCAAATACATCTACTTTTTTACGGCCATAGTTGGAGAAATCAGCTTTCAATCCAGCTTCATCTTGACCGCTGGCACCAATTTCTAACCAAGTAGAACAACTGCCACCTTTCTCGTAAACCGCATTTGGGAAGTTGTCTTTTACATCAATGTTCTTGTTGTCATTTCCTGCAGCATGAACCAAAAGAACGCCTTTTGATTCAGCATATTTAACGGCTTCATCTACTCTTGATTTGAAAGGCGAATAGGCTTTACCAAAGCTCATGTTGATCACTTTTGCACCGTTGTTTACCGCATAGAAAATGGCGTTGGCAACATCCTTGTCACGCTCGTCACCATCAGGAACACAACGAATGATCATCAATTCAGCACCAGGACAGATTCCGTCCATTCCTTTCCCATCACGGGCCGCACCAACAATTCCTGCAACGTGGGTACCATGATCAGCGGCTGGACCATCAATGTGGTTGTTGCCGTATTTGGTCTCTGTAACATCAGCATAATTGTCGCCAACCAAGTAGCGTGTATCAAAATCCAAGTTGTATCCATTTTCGAGAGCGGATTTGACTTGATTTCCCCACTCAGGAATCAATTTATCAAAGTCTCTCTCGATACCGGCCAATACCAATTGCTTGTAAATGGCCACGGAATCTTGTTTGCCTTCGAAAGAAGCAACTTCTTCTTTGGTATAATCAGCGCCAATGTTCTTTTTGAAAAACCCCTTAGCTCCACTGTACATTTTTTCAAAAGCTTTGAACTCTTCTACATTGTTTTTGGCTTCTTGAATGCGCAATTGAAAATCACGCTCCAATTTTTGGTAGTAGTTAAATTCCTTCTCTTTGCCTTTGATTACTTCTCCGTTTGGAAACATGGCCTTGTAGCTTTTGTACACGCGGATAAACTCCAAATTGTCTTTTTCTACATCGCCATTTTTACCACCAATGAAACTCCAACCGTGCACATCATCGATGTA
Organism: Bacteroidota bacterium; assembly: GCA_039798325.1. Taxonomy (GTDB): domain Bacteria; phylum Bacteroidota; class Bacteroidia; order Flavobacteriales_D; family Sanyastnellaceae; genus CAMCTV01. Next base: position 181 of record JBDKGG010000055.1, on the reverse strand, counting down.
ACCATTGTTGTCATCGTCTTTGCCATTGTTGGCAATTTCTCCTTTATTGGTCCACAATTTTGTGGTCAAATCAGGGTGACTGGTTTCAGTTCCGCTGTCGATGATGGCCACCACCACAGGAGAAAAAGAGCCATTGTTGGGTGAAAATTCCTTCAACGCTTTGGCAGCACTTGTACCAATG